>CALDNG010000212.1 GCA_937915285.1 uncultured Desulfomonile sp.
TGCAGGCCATTGCGGATTCGAGCGAATCCACAAAGCGTACGAGAGGCCGAAGGGGTCTGGATATTCTCAACAAAATGAAGAAGCAGACCAATGTAAGCATCATTATAGAAGAAACTGATTTTCCATCTGTGAAGGAAGTCGATCAAAAACTCATAAATCTTGCCAAGGAAACCGGATATACAATTCTCACCAATGACTTCAACCTAAATAAGGTCGCCGAAGTTCATTCCATACAGGTTTTGAATATAAACCAGCTTGCAAACGCCCTGAAACCGGTGGTTCTTCCGGGTGAAATAATGAGGGTTCAGGTTCTAAAGGAAGGCAAGGAAGCGAATCAGGGAGTGGCTTATCTGGATGACGGAACAATGGTTGTAGTGGATAATGGCAGGAAGTGTCTCGGTAAAACGGTCGATGTAATCGTGACCAGTGTGCTGCAGACCACCGCTGGAAGAATGATTTTTGCTTCGAACAAAACCCCTTCCACCGTATCATGAAACAACAGCATGACTGATAAACCGGGCAATGACCAATAATTGTCATGCCCGGTCATCATATATCGAGAGGCTGGGAACGAGGGATATCTGTCCGACGAGTAGCCTAATTTAATTCTTCACCCGGGTTGAAAGAAAATCCTGCCAGAGTTTAAAGCCAGATTCCGAGGGATTCCCAGCGTCATTCCACCACTGGATGAAGTCCCTGTAAACTCCGAGAAATTCCGCCCAATTCCCATTAGGCGCAAACCTCTTCTTCCAGTCAGGATAAAGATCATCATTTGCCAACTGGAATTCCTCTTCACCAAAATCAGCAAAGGTCTTCTGGAATAATTTGAGTTTCTCCTCTTTGCTCATCTCCGTGGCTGCAGTGGGACGGGCCGGAGTAGCCACTATCTGCTCCTTGGGAGCCTGGGGAGTAGCCGCTACAGTCTCTTTTTCCATCGTGGGCGCTACAGCAGCCTTGGGCTGCACTACATCGCCAGTGGTCGGCATTGACCCCGGCATGTTCATCTGGGCAGGGGGAAGTAGCGGAGCCGATGGCTGGAGGTTCGACATTGCCTGCGGTGGCGGGACCATCTGAAGTTGAGCTACAACCCATCCCTTGGAAGGGTCGAATTCCTGGATTCCACCAAACAGCTTGTCAATCCTGTATGCCTTGCCAAGTCCCAGCGGACTAAGATAGTGATACCGGTTCTGTACTCCAAGAACCAGCAAGCCAACAGCAACTATGGCCAAAAACACCCACGAATGTATGTTCGTCCATCCATTACTCTTGATACCGGCAGTCTGATCTTTATCGGGCATCCCTATAGCCTCCTTTTAAAGAACTATCAATTATGCGTTCTTTCGAATTTGATAGTTAATATATCACATTTAAAAATAAATGTAAACTATAGAAATAGAATTACTATCCAGTCACACAAAAAATGAACTTTTCAGGAAATCGGCAGGAATGGGCAGGCCCGTTGCAGGGTTGCGCCATATCTGTCCGTTTTCTCGCTGTCTTTGTTCATCTTTTTTACGTGACCCGGAAGATTCATAATTAGTTTGGACAAACAAAAGCGTGACAGGATCCCTCTTAATGGAGATTATCGTGCAATTTGAGCTAAGGATCTGTGGGAAGCAGAAGGTTTTACCATTATGCGGGATCGTGAAGGGCAAATTAGTGAGATAGGCGAGTGGTAATCAATAAGTCTTGGTAGAGCCGGGACACTTGTCCCGGCTTGTTCGGGCGTTATTCCCTGGCTCCCCTGTTTTTGAGCAATTCCACAATACCTTTGTTTTCTGCGTTAGTGGCCAGCATCAAAGCTGTCCAGCCGTCCAGGTTCTTGACTGAATGATCGGCCTTGTTATCAAGCAGATTTTTGACTATTTCGACATAGCCGTTGTTGGCGGCTAGCATTAGCGCTGTCCAGCCCTCATTATCGCGGCTGTTGATATCAGCCCCCTTTTCGATAAGAACCTTGACCAGATCCTGATGTCCCTGGACTGCCGCATTCATTAAAGGTGTAGCTCCGTCGCTGCTTTTGTCATTTATTCGGGCGCCTTTTTCCAGTAACATTCTGGCGACTTCCGAGTGTCCCTGGACGGTGGAGACCATTAGCGCCGTCCAGCCTTCCTGATCCCTGAGATTGACATCAGCGCCTTTTTCCAGCAGTAATCTGACCAGGTCATTATGGCCGAGCGCTGAAACCAGCATTAACGCCGAGGAGCCGTCGTCATCCACGGCATTCACATTGGCGCCCTTTGAAATAGCCTCCTTGACGGCTCTCATGGCCCCTGAATCGGCCCCTGCCAATAGGTCCCTGTCTACCGGTTTTAAAGCAAGAGCCGGGCTACAGGCGCAGAATATCAAGGCCCCAATCAGAATACCGGTCAATGTTTTCATTCTTATTACCTCTAGTCACAGGTTGGTCCCTCCACCTTTTTTATGGAAGGATTGAAAGCGCCAGCTTTCGTAAACACCTGCCTGTCCCTTGGCGCAGTCCTTTAAAGGCCATTTATCTTTTTGACTGATATTTCACAAGATATTTTTTCACGCTGACTTTTTCTTTGGTCCTTTCCGAACTCATGTACCTTATTTTGCCAAAAATGCTTCTTTCGGGTCCCCACGGTCGGTCATAGCGTCCCAGAATCCAGAATATGCCTGAGTAAGAATTTGGGTTCCTGCCATCAAGGGCATATTTGTTGTTTAGCTGGATCATTATTTCAAGAGCCTGCCGCGAATTTTGTGTCCATTCCAGAATCTTTTTACCCCACAACATCCTGAGGTAGTTATGGATACGCCCCTGGAGGACAAGCTCAGTTTGAGCCGCATTCCACAGTGAGTCATGCGTCTGGGCGTTTTCGAACTCTTCCAATGAGTACAAATATGGCCTGAAATCGTTTTCATGGTCTTTTAGGGTTTTTATCGCCCATTCAGGCAGGGATTCATATTGATCATAATTTTGCTGAACAGCGCACATATTGAATCCGACCTCACGCCATGTTACAAGCTCATCCAGAAACGATTCAGCATTTGGGCTGACGCCCCACCATCCGGTTCGTTTTCCGGCTGCTTTGGCCCCTAGTTGTTCAGGAGTCCAATTTTCAATTCCCATCAAGGACCAGAAAACCTGATGAACCGAAATATGTCCCCAATGCAGGTATGGCGATAATCCGCTTGAGACGTTCAGATCAGGAACATTTCGTAATTCACCGTAAGAAGACAATTTCTGGGAAAAGAAATCGTTCATGAGGGCGACAGCGTTTTCAAAACCGCCTTTTGTTGAGGTTGCTTTGATGTTGTGATCTATGGGTAATCCGGCCAATTGATCATGACTCGCATCTAGTAGATCATCGGCCGCCGATGGCCACCTGTTGGATATTTCGGGGTCTATGAGGACTGGGCTAAACTTGGGGGCGCCGTCAAATGGAGCGGGGTTAGGTCGCTCCAGAATTATTTTGGGCAGGAAATTCTGGATGAAGCGCCGGAATGCATATGCAGACGGATAGGCATTTTGGGTGGCGGAAATAGGGATGAGTCCGTTTGAATCCACTTTTTCAATCAAGACCGATGATTTTTTTGCCGCGGCATCAACCATCCGGGGTAGAAAGAAACATGGGAAATTGTCTGTCACAATAACGCATGCATTTCTAGAGAGTTCTTCAATGAGCCCTTTTCCCATACCTGGAGAGGTTTCTATGTAGGGGTAATATGAGATATTTGCATCTTTAAAAGCCTTTGAGTTCGCTTTCATGCCGTTCAGCACAAAGCCGTGGAATCTCTCGCAGGCCCATTCGTGGCCGCATCTTAAAGCTTCCAACGCCAAGAGGGGCTTTTTCAGTTCACGGGCCCATTCCATTGCCCGGTCGAGGCTGAAATTCCAGGCCGGACGCCTATTGGCTATCATCCAGTAAAGGACATAGTTTCCATCGGGATTAATCGGCGCCCTGTTAGCCGGCGTTATTCTGCTTTTCGGGGTTTGATACATAATTCTCTCCGCAAATAATGAGTATTTTGAACAGTCTTACACCTACAGCGATGTTATGCGAAATCTAATGGCATTATCCTTCAATTTGTATTAAAGCCTCAAGAGTTTAAAAATCTCTTTGGAGATCCAGGTGGAGATATATCGGCCATTGTTCATAGTTTTCGAAGGAATAGACGGCTCGGGAAAATCGACTCAGGCCAGGCGCCTCGCCAACCATCTGGAATCTCTTTCTGTTCCCGTGTTGCTAACTTTTGAACCATCTGACGGTCCAGTCGGCCAAAAAATCAGATCCCTGAAGACCCGTCTGTCTCCGGAATCCGAAGTGGAGCTATTCATGGAGGATCGGCGTCATCATGTCGAAAATGTCATTCTGCCGGCTCTTGCGTCAGGGAAAACAGTAATATGCGACAGGTATGTTCATTCTTCGGCAGCTTACCAGGGATCAAACGGTACCAGCGCTGACAAGATATTGGAAAGAAACTTTGAATTTGCCCCCAGGCCTGATCTGGTTTTTTTGATTGAAATACCGGTCGAGCTTGCCATAGGCCGAATAAGCAAGGGTAGAAACAGTAATTTTTCGGTTTTTGAAAAACTGGAAAACCTTCGTCAGGTGGACTCCATTTACAAAAGCTTTTCAGGAAATGAAATCATTCGAATCGATGGCACTGAAGATGAAGAATCGGTGAGCTTGAAAATAAACGCAATTCTGGACTCATTCATCAAAAAAAGGAAATCAGCGGCAAAAACAAGCTAGCCGCGTCGTCGAGTCTTGGACGAATTCAGGATTGTGAGGGGAGGGTTCTGAACAAGACGTTTAAGGTATACTTCTATGAAATATCGTAAACACCCTCCCTGTTGTGATAATTGATTCCGGAGCTTTTCAGGGAAGCTTTTTGCCCCTGAGCTTTTGAAGCCCTGGATTTGGATTATTTCAATGCTCCAATGGCAAGACAAAGCCAACCCATCATCAGCATTCCGCCCCCAATGGGAGTAATGGGGCCGTACAGTTTGGAACCGGTCAGACACAGCAGATAAATACTACCGGAGAAGAAAAGGGTTCCGGCGATGAAAAACCATCCGGAAGCCATGACCAGTTTTCCCGGCCACTGCGTGGCTGCGAAACTCGATGCGATAAGGGCCAAGGCGTGATACATCTGATAACGCACGCCGATTTCGAATACTGAAAGCATTTCTGCCGAAATTTTTCCTTTCAAACCATGGGAACCGTACGCCCCTGCAGCAACTGAGGCAAAAGCCGAAACCGCCCCGATAACAAAAAATAATCTTTCCATTTAATCTCCTTAATTAGGGTCTCTTAACGAAAATTTAATTTCCCCTGTCAAAAAAATTACGTTTCATCTCAAAGCTTGAACTGTGCGGTAATTTCTCTTAGCTGGTTCGAGAGTTCTACAACATCGACAATAGCCTTGGATGATTCCTGAAGAGTTTCAGTGGACTGTTCACTGACTTCTGCAATTTTCTGAAAAGCCTCTGCAATTTGTTCGGCTGTTTTGGCCTGCTGCGCTGCAGCGCTTGATATCATACCCACCATGTCGGTAGTGGAAATAACGCCTTCAACTATGTCATCAAGAGTTTGGCCTGCTTCAGAGGCCATATGAGTCCCTTTCTCCATCATTTCTGCCGCACGGTGAGTTTCCTGCCGGATTTCCTCTATCACAGCAGATATTTCTGCGGTGGATTCAGTAGTCCTGAGAGAGAGTTTACGAATTTCTTCTGCAACCACGTCAAACCCACGTCCGTGTTCACCGGCCCTAGCCGCCTCTATGGCTGCGTTAAGGGCGAGTATATTTGTCTGGGCGGCTATTCCGCCGATGAGTTGGACCACGCGGCCAATCTCTTGGGTTTTGAGGTTGAGTTTGCTTATGGAATTATGCACTGCTTCTATCCCGTCAAGGGTGGTCCGAAGTTTTTCGGATCCTTCCCTGGCCATGTTCGAGGCTGCTACAGCTGATTCCGAAGTGATCTTTGCATTCTTGGACACTTCCTGAATGGAAACGGACATTTCCTCCATTGCGGATGATGTCTTGAGAACCTGGTATAGTTGGTTTTCAGATCCGGTGGTCATTTCCTGGGTGGAAACCTTTATTTCCTCTGAGGCTGTAGCCAGTCTCACGGATCCATCGAAGAGTTTGGCCATGATCGTGCTGAGGCTCTCCATGAATCGGTTAAAGTTTTCGGCAAGTTGTCCAATTTCATCCCGTCTTTGGACATCAATTCGGAAAGAAAGATCAGCTCCTCCCTTGGTCATGAGGGCCATCTGATCGGAAATGGCGCGTAATGGCTTCTGGATGTTCATCGAGGTAAGGATTCCAATCGTGAGCGCAACCAAAATGAGCGCAACGTTTAAACCGGTGGTCAAGAAGATCAGTTGATTATTCTGGTCCGCAGCTTTCCTGGCTTCCTTATCGACAGCATCGTTTTCCATCATCGAGAAAACTTCAAGCTTGGCCCTCATCTCCTCGACAATAGATTTACCCGAATACAGAATGGATGAGAATTCATCAAGAAACTGCTTGCCCTCGAAAGAGCTTTTCTCAAAATTTCTCCGTTTTGCTATTCCTGGTTCTGCAACAACCTGAATCCATTTTGATTGAAGATTTCTCAACTCGTCCAGAATGGCAACCTGGTTGGGATAATTTATTACCAGCTTTCTCTGTTCAATCAGGATATCTTCAAATCTGGTCCTGCCGTCCGTGTAATGAGAAATGAAGTCGCTCCTACCGGTTATGACAAACCCACGAAAACTACTCTGCATGTCCAAAACCAGGGCTCGAAGTTTCTCCGCATTCTGAATCACAGGTAGATTCCTATCAACCAGACCGACGTATTTCTGTACTGCTGATATGTTTGCAAGCATTATATAAGTGGTCGAAACAATCATTAATATTATGATAAGTCCATAACCTGAAAGGATTTTGCGACCAACATTGAGATTCCTGAAGAAATTGAGATTTCTCATTCTTTTCAAGGTAGATGCCTCCTTGCAGAGTCGGCTCATGGTATGGACGTCCATCCTGGAAAACAGGTCAGATGGAAGAATACTACAGAAAATGCCTACAAAATAGCGCTAATTGTGCAGGATCAGCCAATAGTCTCAAATAATAGCAGACCGGTTTCCACCCGAATTCGTTTCAGGTTGGATAATAAGGATTCACCCGATTCACTGGGTGGCATTTTGCTTGCTGCGACTTTTTGAGGCCGGAAATTTCACATGGAAAGTGGTACCCATGCCTTTTGCCGTACTTACGGTTATGACCCCGCCCCATTTTTTTACTATTCCATCACAAATTGAGAGGCCCAGACCAGTGCCCTTCCCAACGGGTTTTGTGGTAAAAAACGGATCAAATATTCGTGGAAGTATATGATCCGGGATTCCCGGCCCGTTATCGGAAACATCCACAACCACATAGTTATCTTCAAGCCTGGTTGTTATTTTGAGCGAGGCGACTTTCGTTTCTATTTCATCCAGAGCGTTGTTTATAAGGTTTACAAAAATCTGTTGGGCCTCGGAAGGTGATAGACGCACCTTAGGTAAATCTTCTCCATACTCGGCCTGTATCATATTCGAACTGGATGGAATCCGGTGTTCGCACAGGGCTATGGATTCGCTTACAACATCATTAATATTGACTATTTTTGGCACAGGGTCGGTTTTTCTGGCAAAACTGAGCAGCTTGTGGGTTATTTGTTTGCAACGTGCGCCTTGGGCCCTAATTTTGTTCATGGACGCTTCGAATTCTTCCACCATGGGGATTGATCCGGGTTCAGCGTCATCTATTATGTCCTGAATCCATCCTGCCTCCTGGACCATCACTGCCACCGGATTGTTGATCTCGTGCGCTATCCCTGCCGCAAGCTCACCAACTGAAGCCAGTTTGCCGGTTTCAATAACCTTTTCGTTCATCATCTCCTTTTCCAGATCGACCTGCCTTATTCTGAAAACGAGTCTTCGGGACAGGACCACCGCTACGACAATAATCACAGCAACACCAATGATGAATATGAGCACTGTAACGGTCCGGATTGAATAAAGCCCCTTGTAGGCGTCCGGTTCGGATTGTTCAAAGCCGAGGACCCAATCGCCATTCTTCAACAGCGACATCACACGAATCTGGCCTTCTCCGAATGGGTCGGAATGCTCGACTATTGTTTTCTCACCTGGGATTGGGGACTCAGACGAAAGAAAACGGACATAAGGCTCCGTGGCCACTGTGGACTTTGTCTGATGTCCTGTCTGGAACTCGCCCTTGCGGTTTAGTATAAAGGCTGACCCGGTTTCCCCAATGCGGGTGTTTTGAACCAGGGAACTGAATTTGTCGAAATCAACCGTAGCCTTAAGGAGCCACCTAGATCCATCCTGCTCGCCGCTGACCGCGACAATGAAATGCGGAGCGTCCCGGAATCCCAGGAATACGTCGCTTATGAATGTCGGCATGCCGATGGCCTCATTGAACCACACAGTCTTTCCGTAATTGGCGTTCTTGAGGTGATATGGCCCAGCGTAACTGATTTGAAGACCTTGTTCATTTACTACCCCAAGATCTACCAAGCTAGGGCCTGAAACCTGCTGAAGGCATCTTAGCTTTTCTTTAAGGAATTCATCATTCGCAAGCTGTTCGAACCCAATGCAATTTTTCAACAACGATACCGTTGCAAGCTGTTGATTCAAAAAACCGTCTATGTTCTCCTGATGCCTCTGACTAAGCAATTTATACTGTTTTTCAATGTTGTTCCGGAAAGACAATATCGAGTAATGTCTGAAAGTCAGAGTGATCAGGATCAGAGGGATGACAGAAACCCCCACAATTATTAGAGTGATGTTCCTCGTGAGTGACTTGTAATAGGAACCGCTGAATTTGGATTTTTGCATTTTCAGGAACCTGCCGGATGATCATTTATTGGGTTTTTTGTGTTCAAGGCCAATTAAGTTTCAGGTTATGAAGCCGGGGATGATTTGTTACAAAAGAGCTATCATCCCGCTTACATGTTTGCCACAATAATGTTAGAATTCCTGAACAGGGACGGATAGTAACACCGATTTGATTGACTTCGTGAACCTGATAGTTGCCGGATTTGGAATAATGTCGCACGTGTATGAAAAAACGGATAGGATGAACGGGCTTAAACAACCGGATCTGTCGGCTTCTGTTCAGCCACCGCCAAAACCGGAGTGCATGTTCTGTCGCAGCGAATGACTTACAATAGTGGCGGAGAGAGAGGGATTCGAACCCTCGGAACACCTTGTGGGCATTCACGCGATTTCCAGTCGCGCCCCTTCGGCCACTCGGGCATCTCTCCGTCCAGGAAAACTCACGGATTATAGCTCAATCAAAATATTATGGTCAAGGAGATTCGTTATTGATTGGTAATCACAAAGACGGTTTTCGATCTGCCTTTGTTGCGGTGATCGGTAGGCCTAATGTAGGAAAATCAACTCTTATCAACAGGTTACTCGGGCAGGAACTCTCTATCGTTTCGCCCAAACCCCAGACAACCCGGAACAGAATATCTGCAATAGTGAATTATCCTGATGCCCAGATAATTTTTCACGACACCCCTGGGCTGCATGAC
Source organism: uncultured Desulfomonile sp. (assembly GCA_937915285.1). GTDB lineage: Bacteria > Desulfobacterota > Desulfomonilia > Desulfomonilales > Desulfomonilaceae > CAITZA01. The sequence continues at coordinate 9,560 of CALDNG010000212.1, forward strand.
TCTACCAACACTCTGAACATCTCACTAATTACAGCGGCAAAAAAAACTGCTACCGATTCAGATATAATACTTTTCCTTGTCCCTCCCAATACGATCATAGCGAACGAGGACCTGGCTTTGCTCGATTTTGTCAGCAAATGCAAAAAGCCGGTAATAGTGGCCATAAACAAAATGGATTTGATGTCTAAGGCCCAGATTCGTTCGATCATTCAATCCTTTTCCCGGATGGGACTATCCGGAAATGTGCTGGCCGTGAGCGCATTGACCGGTGAAGGAACGGAATCACTTGTTGAAAAAATACTCAGCTTTGCCCAAGAAGGAATACAGTTCTATCCTGAGGATTACATGAGTGACCTTCCGGAGAAATTTTTTGTGGCTGAATTCATACGTGAACAGATTATCCGGCTAACGTCCCAAGAGGTACCCTATAAAAGCGCGGTGATTGTTGAGAAGTTCGTCGAAAGTGGAGACAGGGTTACGATCCATGCGGATATCCATGTGGAGAGAGACAGTCAGAAGAGGATTCTAATTGGTCATGGCGGCTCGATGATCAAGAATATAGGGACTGCGGCCAGACAAAAGATAGAGGCGTTCCTGGATTGTTCTGTACGTTTGGAGCTTTACGTCAAGGTGAGCCCGAAATGGACTAATTCCTCTTCCAAAGTCAGGGAATTCGGCTATTAGGCGCCACGGCCAGATATGCCCGGAATGGAATCAGAAGCTGACTAGGCTATCTGCGATGCTCTCAGATGATCACCTGCATTCGTTCAGCCAGGAGCTTGAATGATTCGGGTTCATCCACATCTAGGTCGGCCAGAAGGGTTCTTGCGATTCGCAAAAGGCAAATCTGGGCTTCACTCAAATCAAAGCCTATGTCCAGGTTGGCTGCCAAATCGAGATATTGGTTGATTTCCCTGGTGACCATTGGGTCGGAAGGATTGGCAGCCAGTTTTTGTACGAGTTCATGAACATTTTTGGCGAACATCTCACGGGCTGCGCTAGTGTCAAGATCGATTTGCCAGTAACTCACATCCTCAAGAACCGTCTGTATTTTATCAGGAAACAGGCCATGAGATAGCTTTTCAAGTTCTATGAGGAATTCGCGGTTCAGTACGAATCTGGCGGCTGCCCTGAAAGTGTCCGGTAAACTGACCCCGTGACTGATGATCAATCTGGCCAAGTCCTCATTTTTTCTAAAAAAGGCGCCAAACAGCGTTGCCTGCTCCCTGAACAGGGATTTGGTAACGACTTTGAGAACCTTGTTTCGTTGGTCCTTGAAAAGATCTTTGAAAGCAAAATAATGTTTGGGGAAATAGCTGTCGAGTTTTCTTATGAGTTCAGTGGAGGAAGTCTTGTGAAATGTCTCAATAAGTTCTTTTTTTACCGTCTCGTAACGGATATCCGTCTTTTTTATGTCATCAATCGAACATCTTAGATCGAGGGCCCCGAGGTAAAGCACACAAAAGATGAATTCACGTTTCTCCAGAGTTATTGAACTCTCAACAGAAACTGTTCCAAACAACATGGCCCGTTCTGAAAACTCCTGACGTGTGAAATCCATCATTTTTACGTTGTAGCAATAAAGCCTGTTTTCGGGCATCCCTTTTTCATAAAGTGAGGTGATGACTTCGTGGGCTGCTACCTGTGACAGACCGATCATCAAAGGGAATATATTATCCTTGAATATTTGGTCTCCAGAATTTTGAGGTTTTATGTTGCTCCTGGCAAAACCGAGTTCCCGCAGAAATTCACTCATCAGCCCTGCCTCGAATCTAAAAGCAAGCTGGAGTGCCCTGGCCGCGTAACTCATTATCTGAAGGGTTTCTATTCCGGTCAGATCATCAAAGAACCATCCGCAACTTGTATACATGAGCATTCGGTTGCGCTGCATCTCCAACAGATAGAGGGCCTCGGCGATTTCATCGGCGGACAATTCGCGACCGGCATGTTCTTCAACAAATTTACGGGCGTTCTCATGATTTGCCAGGATTACAGATATGTATTCATTTCTGGCTTCCCATGGCTGTCTGAACAGCCTTGAAGCGAATTTTTCATAAATCTCGTCGAGTTCATCTCTCAGGATGTCAAGCGATCGCCTCAAAGGGCCGCGCCAGGCCTGATTCCATCCTTCTCGGGCAGATGTTGCGCAACCACAATCAGACATCCAGCGACCGACACCGTGAGCGCAACTCCACGCGGTGTTTTCCAATATCTCCACATCTGAATTGGGCGGATGCTTCTCAAGGTATTCTGCATAATTGGTCAGACTTAGGCTTGTATCCTGCAGAAACAGTCGAATGGCATAAGCCAGAGCCATCTCTCCAAATCTGTGATGATGACCGTAAGATTCTCCATCAGTCGCTATATGCACCAGTTGGGCCCAGTTCCGGTTTGATGAAAATGCGCTGACAAGGCGGTTTCTGAATTCATCTCCACTGTTCAGCAGCCCTTCAAAGGCTATGGATTGTGATATCGGGCCGTCATAAAAGAATAATGTGATTCTTTTCCCATTCGGGAGGTGACAGAGGTATGGCCTGGATGGATCTATCGGATGAGAATTTATGTCAGTCCATGAGGCAGTTGAAGCCGCCCTGAAACGTTTTGCCTGGCTGGGGGCCAGTATGGTGAACGAAATCCCGTTATCTACCATTATTTCGAGTGTTTTGCTATCCACCGCCGTTTCCGGAAGCCACATCCCTTCCGCGTGACGCCTGAATCTTGACTCGAAATCCTTGAGAGCCCAGACGATCTGGGTCTCCTTGTCCCTCCAGGTTGCCAGAGGCATTATCATATGGTTGTAGGCCTGAGCCAGCGCATTGCCATGACCGGACCGCTTCGACATGCTTACCGAATCAGCCTGTAGGATCAATTGATAGGTCATGGGTGAGTGAGTTTCAAGCCATGACAGGAGAGTGGGACCGAAATTGAAGCTTATATGTTCGTAATTGTTTACAATGTCCTTCAACCTGTTTTGGGAGGCCATGATTCGCGCCTGGGTGTTCGGGCGATAACATTCATGACATATCCTCTCGTTCCAGTCATGGAAAGGATGAGCCGATTCCTGTCTTTCAATCGCCTCAAGCCATGGATTTTCACGCGGGGGCTGATAAAAATGGCCATGTATACAAATGTAGCGGGGATAGTCTTTTACCATGATTTCGTCTCGTGACAATTTTTGGGGATGAAAACAGTGAACAGGTAAATGCCATAATTAAATAAATCATTCTTCGCTGCCAAGTATAATTCCTGCTGTGACTCTATTTAATCTTGGACATGTCGTCAAGCCAATAAGAAAGCAGCCCAACAAGCCAGAAATACAGTCAAGACCCTAGAACGCAAAAGCGCCGGCATAGTTTTAGCCAGCGCAATTAAATAGTAACAAGCTTTCCGAAAAAAGGGCTAGTGAACGAAAATACCTTTTAACGTTTGTTATAAGAGGTCTTATAACTTTTTGCCTTTTTTGTGTAGTTTTTGGCTTTCTTTGTAACGTTTTTGCCTTGACTGGCTGTTTTGCTTTTCTTGGCATAACTTTTTTGAGGTTTCTTGGTTGAACTGATCTTGGATTTGGAACTCTTTCCCGAAGTCTTGGAATACGTTGAACCATAAGCTGACTTCGAATTTTTCACACTGGCAGTCGAATCCGACTTCTTGAAAGTGCTCTGGAGCGCTTTGGCCAGGCTGTCATAGGGTTTTGAATCCGTCTGCTTGGCCAGTTTGTCTGCAAAGGATATCGACAGGTCACTCGCTTGGGTAGTCGCCGACATGAACCCAAGACATAGAACTGCAGAAAAAGCCATAATTAATAGGACTCTTATCATAACTTCATCTCTCCTGAGTATAGGGATTTTAGTAACCATACAAAACTTAAAGCAATTAGTCAAGTTTTAAAAAAATAAGTTGTCTTAACGAATAGCTATGGCATTTAGCATTCTTTTTAAATGATGCATGCGGTGATGCATCCGTAATGAGTGATCTAAAAACTCATGAAGTTACACGAAAGCGCGAATTCTATTGAAAGACAGGCCTATGGTTACGAATATAATGATAAATACCGACACTATGACCAGGATGTCGGGTAAAATAGAAAAAGTAGCCGCACCGCTATTGATATGGCGCCTCATGATGCAGAATCTCAACCCTGAGACAATGATCATGATTCCGGCCAAAGCAAAACAGAACAGGCTCAAAAAAAATCCATCACTCACATGACTTGGGGACTCACTCACACCGGTTAGCGCCATAAGGTGCTTGATGAACAGTTCGAATTTTTCGATTACAAAACCGAATGCGAGCAAGGATATGCTGGTCCGGGACCACGACAGAAAAGTGCGTTCATTCGCCATATGGGTCCTTTGCCATGCAAGGAGAGTTCTATCGTCTGAGGCTATGTCGGGTGGCTTGTTAAGCGCTCCTCGGGAATAGTCCCTGGCGGATAGCCAATTCATGAGTCCTGTAAACATTCCCAATTTGTTCACCTCCTGACCCGAATCACATCTTTTGGAGGATTCAACCGAGCCAACGGGTTATCATCATTTTATTAGCAAGGACAACAAAAAAACGAAACTCAAACATTCCAACATTTTTTGGAACTTGAGTTGCTTCTAGATTCCTTTTGTTAAAATTGCCACATCAACAGACAATCGAGGCAAGATATGCCTGGCCGGCCTTGACGAACGATGATTACACAGCGCGAAGGCATATTACGTGCAGCTTTCAGAAAGAGGAATTTGCCGCTGACTTGAGTAAATTTGGAAAAACTGCGATGTGAAAAGAGGATTGGGCATGAGAATCAAGGCAAGACATCCTCTCGGGTACCATAGTTTCATCCCCTTGCGGTAAACATGCCGGGGATGTCTGCCTTGAATCCCATGAAACAAGTTGGGTGAACTTTATTTCTTGTCCTTTTTTGCTGGCTTGTCAGCCTTTTTTGCCTTGTCGGCTTTCTTTGCGGAGTCGCCTTTTTTAGCGGCTTTGGCTTTTGCCTTAACGGGCGCGCAAGTATAAACAGGGCAACAATAAACAGGAGCGCAGCACACAGGTGTGGCGCACTTGGATGAACTCTTGCCAAGAAACGGCAGGTTCAAACCAGGCAGGAAAGCATCGGCGGGGCTGGCAAAAATAATTCCAGCTACACCAACCGCTACTGTTAAACCGAATACCAACAACAGCTTCTTCATTTCTCGTTACTCCCTAAAAGATGGTGGATCCTTCAAGGGGATGATAAAGTCTTCATATCACAAGATACCTGATGTTGTCCAGTACTGGTTACTTAGCAAAACATCTGTCTCATGTGGCTTTGGTTGACACGTTTTGACTTCCGTGCTAAGGAAACAGTCCTTACGCAAATGGCTGGCGCAGTGAACTCTTGTCAATACAAAACAAGATATGCTCTGTAGAGACTCCAGGCATTAAGCCTTCCGATGCGTATTGAGTTTTGGTCCTTCCTATCGAACGACTTTTTTGCAGGCCATGTAATCGCTCTTAACTGCAATTTTTCAAGTTTAGCCAGGAGTCTTGAGACAGAACCAATGACTCAGATTCGTTGAATCGGATCTGTAGTGGGGGCAAGGCTCATGCACGGTTTATACTGTAGGAATCTAGACTCTAGCCCGTTGAAATTACTATTCTCGATTGTATTAATAATTAGTGTTTTTCAAACAGGAACATGTTGGGGCGCCGTTGGGTCTGCATCCGTCAAGGTCTTACCTGATTGGAATATCATTGCTCAAAAGAATCCGACCTTAAAGACACTTGTAGTTGTAGAAGCAGCCAACGGTTTAACTCTCCGGGATTTGGCCATTCTCGCCGACCAGGGACTGGTTCCAGCTGATCGCGACCCGGGTTTGATAGTTGGAATGAAGAAAGCTGTTTTCTCGACTACTGCGGAACGCTGGATCAACAGCAACTTACCTCGCCATATATCGGCCAGAGTGGCGCCAAAATTCTTAATGAGTGGCATTTACAGGGTTAGCTTTCGTGTAGATGCGAAGAATTATGATGGGCCATTAAATTTAGAAGTCACCGCTCCACGCGAGGACGTTGGCAAAAGGCTTATTTCTTATGATGTCGTGGTGCGACCCACTCGAGATCTTCTCAAACATCAAGATTCGGCGGGCAATCGTTGGGTGAGCGTAAAGATTCCGCGCGTTAGATATGGAGATGAAATAAAGTTTCATTTTTCGTTCACATACGAGGTCGATGTAGCTCGTGTGATAGATCATGATTTAATGATGTCAGACAAACCAGAATCTGAAGAGCTCAACGAGGAATTGAAGGAATTCCTTAAAAGCGGTTACAAGATTGATCCGGAAATTCCTGAAGCTTCTAAATGGGCATCTGTCAGTAGATCATTTCCGGTGGATGCAAGACAGGAATATAGACGTCTTGACAAGTTTTTGAAGGGAAAAGTGGTCTACGACGATGCCAAACGAGCAGCTTATTTTGGGGGGAGATCAGTTTATTCAGACCTGGATCACATGTATCAATACCCTTCTGAAACGCTCTCGAGAAGATTAGGGTGTTGTCCGGACACTGTATTGCTTGAATGCTCGTTCATGAGAGCAAAGGGTATTCCGTGCCGCACAGCAGGACGATTTGGCCATTTTTTCTCGGAGGTTTATCTTCTTGGACGAGGATGGAAATCAACATCAACTACTCCCACCGGCATTCCTCTAATCGTTTCCGTAGGACCTGATCACGTTCCTTATCAGAAATGGCAGCCGGCAATTCCAATCCGAACTACTCGTTGGGAAGCACGTGTCCGAATAGAACCCCAGGAGGACTATCAATGAAATTTTCAAATCTCGCTTTTGCTCCTTATGACAAAGACATGGCCGCTGATGCTCGAGAACTGTTTGTGAAATATACACATAAAGACCATCAACTTAAGATGATGGGAGCTTGTAAAGAAAGAGTAGCAAACTACTTGTCTGAGACCCTTAGTGATCCTGGTTGTCTTTCCATTTGTATGAGCGAAGGAGATCGCCTGGTGGGGCTGATCAGCCTCCAAAGTCTGCCGTGGATGAGTGACCATTTTGGCATGCAAATGTATGCTGTCCGACATTTGCTAACCGCATCGGACGGTCCATTAGAACACGCTCGCCTTCTGCGATTTGTTATGGAGGAGCTAAGCCAAGTCGATTTCCTGGATTGCAGGGTGGCGGTAGATGACATCCATTCGGCGCATGCCTTGGAATTGTGCGGTTTTCGTTATGTAGGCACTGAAATGTTTTTCGGAATCAGGACCGATCAGTTTAGGCAAGGGGGTTTGCCAGAGGGGGTAGCGGTTTATCCTTGTAGTCTGGAAGACAGGCAGGAGGTTCTTGATATAGCAGGCCACTCTCATGTTCATAATAGGTTTGTATATGATCCAATGATCAACAAAACGGTGGCCCAGTCCCTTTACAGAAAGTTGGTAACCAAGTGCTTTGAATCAAGACAGTTCGAGGTTTTTGTAGCGCGCTCTGTAAACGGCATAGAAGGATTTATTACCGCTAAGACAAATGAGCCTTTTAGCAAACATGTGGGTGTCAAGGCAGGTAGCCTGGACTTTATAGGGGTTAGGCCAAGAACTAGAAGGAGCGGCATCGGAGTAGCATTGAACGCCCATGCCTTAAACTGGTTAAAGAATGCCGGTACTGAATACGCTGCAGTTAGGACGTTGGCCAGCAACTATGCTGCGATCCGAACTCTGTTTCGATCAGGATTTGCAGTTACGTCTTGCAGCCTTCACTTTCACAAGTGGATTCAAAAACCAAAAATGAACTCTCTGAGTGCTCATGCATCAGCAAAAAATCTTATGAGACTGGACACCGCCGGGACAGGATCGTGGATTCAAAATAACAGGGCCGCTCAAGCGACACACAAATACCAAAGCTCCATCTAAAAAATTGTCGGCAGTGCTTCACTAGCATGAAGTGGAGCACGACTCTGATGTACATAGCCGGTGTCGCCACCAATGAAAACGTTTCAGTTCGTCTGGCATAATGGCGCCGCGGTTAACTGAGGGGTTACCATCTGTCATAAGAACTTGTTAACAGTCCAGTAGCTGGTCTATATCATTATGTGGATTTAGTCCGGTTCTGATTGAGACTGTGATTAAGTTGGGTGAGGTAAAATTACGCATGATAGTAGTTACAGGTGGCGCAGGATTTATCGGTAGCAATCTGATCGAGGCGCTTAACGATGCCGGTGAGACAGATATACTGGTTGTGGACCGTCTTGGCTCCTCTGAAAAATGGCGGAATCTGACAGACCTTAAATTCAGTGATTATCAGCATAAAGACCAGTTCATATCCAAAGCCGAAAAAGGTCTTTTCAACGATGCGGTGAAGGCCGTGGTCCACTTGGGGGCCTGCAGTTCAACCACCGAGTTGGATGCGGATTATCTCATGGACAATAACTTTGAATATTCGAAGAGACTGGCTCAAGTCTTTGCCGCCAGGCCGGGACTAAGGTTCGTTTATGCGTCGAGCGCAGCTACTTATGGGGATGGGTCCTGTGGATATTCTGATGAACATTCGGCAAGCCATTCGCTTAGACCGCTAAACATGTACGGATACTCAAAACAGCTTTTTGACATGTGGGCAATTAACACGGGATTTATAAGGCGTTCGGTCGGGTTGAAGTACTTCAACGTGTTCGGACCCAATGAGTTTCACAAGGCGGACATGAGGAGCGTAGCGATTAGGGCCTATTTTCAGGCGAGGCATACCGGAAAAGTCCGATTATTCAAGTCTTACCGAACGGAATACGCAGACGGCGAGCAATTGAGAGATTTCATATACGTTAAAGACGCTGTCAGGGTAACCATGTTTTTTCTGGAGAATCCTCACATTTCGGGAATCTACAATGTCGGCACAGGCAAGCCCTCAAGTTTTAATCAACTTGCCCAAGCCGTTTTTCTTGCCATGGGACTGGAGCCCAACATTGAGTACATAGACATGCCGGAAGGACTCGAAAAGAGGTATCAATACTATACTTGCGCTGAAACATCAAAACTCGGATCAGCAGGTTACGACTGCAAATTCATGGATTTGACTGATTCGGTAAGGGACTACATCCAGGGGCGCCTTGAGAAAGATCCCCGATCGAGAGCGGTTTAAACCCTTTTAGCATATTCCGGGAGAAACAGGTTTTTCTCTCCCGGAATAATTCATAAAACCAGGGGATTCAGTCCTTGCGCAGGAGGGCGTTAAAGGCCAGGCTCCATCATAAGCCGAAAGTCAGTTCTGTTACTTTCAGGTCATTTTTGACAGAGGTAACGCCCGGATATTCGTTGACCAATTTTTCAGCCTTTTCCCTGTCCCTTCTTTCGGAAATCCTACCGGAAATAGTCACAAGTCCACCGGTTTCAAACTTTATTTCGACATTTCGTGCAATTGAGGATGACAGCTTTCTTCTAATCAGGGCTTCTATTTTCTTGGCTACCGATATATTTGCCAGGTTCTGGCAAAGAGCAGCCTCGTCCTGAACCCTGTCCATTTTTTCTATAGCTTCAATAATAACGTCACTGGCCTGGGAAGAGCCGTAGTGCTCAGTATTGATTATGATGTCGTAAAGCGACCATTCATTGGGATCACTTCTGAAGATGGATCGTATGAGGTTCTCCCTGTCGTGATCGTATTTGACGACAAAATCCTGGGCCTCATTTTTGGTGAAATTGTAGCGTTCCATGATCCTTTCCACTCTCAGGGAGAAAGGAGCCACCACGCGGCATTTGAAAATCCCCGGAATACCTCTCAGGACAACCTGTGATCCACGCCCGACCAGGACCACATTCCCGGTGCTGGCCTTTTCAAAGGTTAACGCCTCGAAAAGGCTTGTGTAGGAAGGCCTATCAAAGAAAATACGTTCAAAAAAACCCGGGCCATGTTCCGTCTCGTAAAGATCACATGCCCGGCTGTATTCCGGATCACAATTCTGGGCAAGCTCATGAACCTGGTCTCTGCCCACCAATTCCAGATCCAGTCTTCTGGCAATTGTTGCCGCAATAACATCCGCATAAGAACCTACGAGTCTGGAAATAGTCACTATTCGCATTTTACCCTCACAACACCGTTGCGAAAAATTAGCCGTAAAGGCTCAGATTTTAAGACTTCCGGAGTATAAGACATCCAAGTGGAGGCAGAGAAAGCCTCAAATGTTGTCCATATCCGTGATGCGGTTTCTGGATCGTCCTTATCAGACCCCCATTTCCAACATCACTACCTCCGTAATAGGAAGAATCAGAGTTAATAACCTCAAAATAATCCCCTTCACCAGGAACCCCCACCCGATAGCCCCCCCTGACAACCGGAGTCAGGTTGAAAACGCAAATTAGCTGGCTATGCGGGCCCTTCCTTATGTAAGAGATAACACTGTTAAGGTGGTCATTGCAGTCTATCCACGAAAAACCTTCAGGTCTGCAGTCCCATTTCCATAGGGCGCTATCCGAGAGGTACAACGCTCCCAGATCCTGCACGTATTTCGAAAAATTTTCATGAGGAGCGAATTCGGTAAGGAAATTCTCGAGGCATGATTCATGATTCCACTCGTTCCATGTACCGATTTCTGAGCCTGCCATAAGCAGTTTTTTTCCAGGGTGAGTGAACATGTATGCCAACAGTAATCTAAGATTGGCAAATTTCTGCCAATCATCTCCCGGCATTTTTCTCAGCAATGAACCTTTGCCATAAACGACTTCGTCATGGGACAGAGGAAGTATGAAGTTCTCGCTGTAGGCATACATCATGGAGAATGTGAGATCATTCTGGTGAAAGCTTCTGTGTATAGGATCCTTGGAGAAATATTTCAAAGTATCATGCATCCATCCCATATCCCACTTGAAGCCGAATCCCAAACCTCCCAGGTAGGTAGGGGTAGTCACCCCAGTCCACGCTGTGGATTCTTCTGCTACCGTAAAACAACCCGGAAATCGTGCATAAACAGCGCCGTTAAATTCCTTTATGAATTCTATCGCCTCAATGTTCTCGTTTCCACCATACCGGTTGGGAACCCATTCACCATCTTCCCGTGAGTAATCCAGGTAAAGCATGGACGCAACCGCATCAACTCGAAGACCGTCGATGTGGTATTTGTCAAGCCAGAAAAGCGCGTTACCTACGAGGAAATTCCTCACTTCATTTCTTCCATAATTGAAGATGAGAGTTCCCCAATCCCGGTGTTCGGCCTGGCGCGGATCCTCATGTTCATACAAAGCTGTTCCGTCGAAAAGCCGCAAACTAAAATCGTCTTTCGGAAAATGCGCAGGAACCCAGTCGAGAATGACACCTATGTTGCGGGAATGCAGATAATCGACAAAAAATTTGAAATCATCAGGATTTCCAAACCTGCTGGTCGGAGCAAAATATCCTGTTACCTGATATCCCCAGGAGGCGTCAAACGGATGTTCCATTATCGGCATCAATTCAACATGGGTAAAACCGTATTTTTGACAATGGATCGCCAGAGGCTCGGCCATTTCCCGGTATGAGGCCCACCTGAAGTTCTCTTCAGCTATTCTCATCCATGACCCCAGATGAACCTCATAAATGTTCATGGGGATCGCCATCGGGTCACTTTGCGATCTCGAATTCATCCAGTCCTGGTCAGACCAGTGGAAGCGATTGATATCCCAGACGATGGAGGCTGTTCCAGGCCTCATCTCCATGTAAAACGCGTATGGGTCTGTCTTGATTCTAAGGTCCCCGGACTGGGTCTTGATTTCATACTTGTAGAGTGTGTCAATTCCGATGCCAGGAATGAAAAGCTCCCAGATCCCTGAACTGCCCATGCTCCGCATCGGGTAGAGACGTCCATCCCAGTTGTTGAAGGCGCCTATTACGCTAACCCTCCGGGCATTGGGAGCCCAGACCGCAAAGGACACACCTTCCACCCCGTCAATTATCCTCTGATGAGCCCCAAGCTTCTCATAAAGACTGTAATGTTTCCCCTCACCCAGGAAATACAAATCCTGATCACCGAGCGTGGGCATGAAGCGATATGGTGAATCAGCAGTCCATGTGGAGCCATCTGAAAAGGTAAAGCCAATCGTGTGGGTCAAGGGAAGCGTATAACCCTGGAACCAAACCCAAAACAGTCCGTCGCGTCCTGAGGGGTTCATCGGAATTTTTTCAGAGCCGATCTGGGCATGACAACTGACTGCGTCAGGATGGTAAGCTCTTATTATTATGCCATCTTTGCCACCTATGGTCGCATGATGAGCCCCTAGAATGCTATGAGGGTCCGAGTGTTCAATTCGTATTAAGCGATCAATGTCCTCAACAGCGATTCCGTGTAGAATTCCATCAAAATTCATGATTCTTCCTTCGTACTATTGAAGAGTAGTTATCAGGAATGCTCAAGCGCAAATTCTTCTGGTTTGTCAGACCGGGATAGAGTCCTGCAAACTATTCACAGATGGAATTCTAACCCAATATTGAAAAATGGTTCAAATTATTTATTGATCCATTCTATTATTTTCTGGAATGTTTTCCTGCTTCACGTAGAGAATTCTCAAACAGTTGGGACATGTGAGGAACTCTTGCTGTTTTAGAACACGTATATTGAGTTGGGGTGGCACAGACATATAACATCCGGTGCATGAACCGTTGACCATCTGGGCCATCGCGTTGCCCCTGGCTTTTTTAACTATCTGATACCTTTTAAGATATTCATGATCCACGTCTACAATTATGGCTTCTTTCTGCCTGTTCAAAGCCAAGACGGACTCTTTGGCTGTTTCCAGTATCTTCTCGGTTTCAGCCTTTTTTTCAACTATTGTATCTTCAAACTCTTTTAACTCAGCCTTTTTCTTATCAATGCTTTTTTTCAATTCTTCCATAGAATTGATAAGCTCCAGTATCAATTCTTCTATTTCACCGGCTACCTTTTTGCCGAGTTTGATCTCACGCGAAAGAGCATCGTGCTCTTTGAGATTCTTGATGCTAAGAAGACGCCTCTCGGACTTTTTGATTTTTTCCTGCTCAACTGCGATGTCCTGTTCTTTGTTTTTGAGTTCTTTTTCCACTACCACCTGCTGAGCAGAGGCCTCATCGATTTCATGCCTGAGGGCAACCATCGATTTTGCCATATCCTGGAGTTCAAGAGGCATGTGGTCAATGTGTTCCTGAAAGTGATCTATTTGTATATCGATCTCTTGAAGCTCTACCAATTTTAATAACAGGTCTTTCAAGTAAAATCCCTCCTCGTCAAATCTTGTTAAGGACAAACGGATCCTTCTCTTGGGCACATTCATGACACCCAATCTGGACCCCCATGTTTTCGAATTCTTTTCTGAAACAGTCAGCCATGAGTTTCACCGCATGTTTTTCCATACCAAAATGACCTGCATCAATGACTGAAATACCAAGTCGCAGGGCATCTACGGCTGAGTGGTATTTGACATCACCGGTTATCATGACATCGGCCCCGGAATGGATAGCCTCGTGCAAGTACCCGGCCCCGCTGCCGGAAGCCAGAAATATTCTCAAAACCGACCGGTTCAGATCTTGGGTTACTACAGAGGTCGTGCTAATGGCCAGCCTGTGTCTGACCAGTTCATCCAGGCTCGCCACTGACGCGGGGTTCCCCATATTTCCAACCCTGGAGCACGGGGCATTGATAGGGGTGATGACATCGCTAAGCCCTATCAACTGAGCAAGATAATCATTCAGACCACCTTCAGCCGCGTCCAGATTTGTGTGAAGACTTAAGACGTCCACATCGGATTTGACTGCAGTCACTATAGTTTCACCGATGAGGTCCGAGGTTAGAATTTTTTTTATGGGATTAATCAGTAAGGGGTGATGTGAGATCAGTAGTTCACAGGAATTTTGTTTCGCGAAGCGGATTGTTGCCGGATGAACATCGAGACAAAATGCTATGTTTTTTATGTCCCGATCTGGATTGCCAACCTGAATTCCTGAATTGTCCCACGGCTCTGAACAATCAAATGGAAATTTTCGGTTGGCGATTTCCACAATCTGAATTAGCTTGAGCGCTCTCAAATTACAGAACTCGCTTTCATTTCAGAAACTCCGATCATTTTTTACGAGACGGTATCTCCTGAACTGTAATTCACGGGTCTTCCTTTCAGACAACCTTCTGTTTTTATTGACCAAGCGATATTTTCATGAACCAATACTTTGGCCGTGGATCCTGTATATCGGTTATTCTATTAAAATTACTTATAAAAAAAACGGGGAGCCTGTTTTTATGGCTCCCCGTTTGTAAGTTCACAAACACGGTCTTTTTGTTTTTTGATTGCATAGTCAGTCAAATCTTGAATGGTGGGCCCACCTGGATTCGAACCAGGGACCAACCGGTTATGAGCCGGGAGCTCTACCAGCTGAGCTATGGGCCCTTACTGATAAACCACAATTTTATCTTTTCAGAATGGTTCAGTCAATATTTATTTTCTTAAAACAAAAAAAGGAGCTTAAAGCTCCTTCTGAGTGTCATGAATATGCATGTTTGCAGAGCATTGGTACCTCTAATAGCCCCAGTAGCCGCGTTGGCCACCCTGATAGTTCTGCCACTGGTTATTTACGCTCCTTCTATAAGCGTCCTGACCATAGGCTTCCGTGTAGGGCATGACTGTTTCCTTGCCTTCCACCTCTTTAACTTCGGACAAACAAACCATTGCTTTGTCCAGAAGTGCTTTTCTCTTTTTTGTAATGGAGCTGAAATCCTTTTGCCTGGAAGACTTCGACGACTGTGCACATTGCTGCAACTCGGCAAAAAATTTATTTTCGGCGCCGAGAAGATTGCGGGTCTCTTTTCTGATGACTTTAAGCATCTCTTCCTTTTCGGTTAGGGCTTCAGACACTTGAGATGCGATGGTTTTGCCTTTTATGGCTGACACCAGGGGTTTATTGGTGATTTTTTCCACAGGAGTCTGTTCAAGCGCAGCAAATTTGTCCAAACGTTCCTTGATGTCCTGATAGGACTGCTCCCATTTGGTTTTTGAGGGCACACATTGTGGATCGACCTCCTGGGCGAAGCCTGGGCCGGCAATCATGATGCCCATCAAGATGGCGAAAATCGGACACAGCCTGCAAGATACCGAATGGATTAATTTGTTCACTTTAAGAGGTCTCCTTTCGGACACACACACGAGAAATCTGTAGAGCCATTTCTGTAATAGAATATGCCATATTTTAACTTAAATGCGAAGAAATTTCCAGATTATTCGTGATTTATTGATTAAGGATTTCAGGTTTCAGATAATACTTATCAAGACCTTGAATTCAACTGCGTGTAATAAATTAATTTTTTGAGTAACGTCTGGCGACTTCCTCTATGATTGAAGAGACTTTTTCAGAGAGCATATAGTTGATTCCACCGTGCTCGAAAGACTCGCGAACAAGCTCGAGAAAGGTATCAAAGCCTCCCTCACTTTCAAGAATTATTCTTGCGTTACGCGCTTCCCCGGCAGTGCATTCCCCATCAGCGTTTTCGGCGATCTGAGCAAAAGTATTTTTCAATTCCCGCTTGTCGCCCCAAAATACGATCACATTGTCCATGTAATCCAGCATTTCTTTAATTTCTTGGATCAATTCTTCTCTGGTAGCATTTTCCAGTTCCATTGTGTCTCCTCATGCTAAATTCAGCGACTTGATGAATATCTTTGTAATCAGTTTTGTAGGTACTTCTTATTTGTTGAGGCTTCTACATCCCGTATGATCAGGAATTAATAAATCCCTGGGCCTGAAACGGAACCTAAAACCTTATCGGGAGGTTTCTTATTTCACGCATGTCCTGATCCTGCATCGTCTTGGATAGGCTTTCTTCCCATCTGAAGAATCTTCTGGCGATAGCCTCCACCTTGTCAAGTGAATGCGCTATTTCCGACGCCAAATAGTGATCCCTGTTTTTTTGGGCCTCCCGAAGTTTTTGTTTCAGGTGATTCAACAACTTACGCGCCTGTTCGGGTGTTTCTACATATATGCTCGGATCGTAAACGCTGCCACGTCTCTCTTTGGGATTCCATCTAGATCGGATGTCGTTAACGTGCTCTCTTAACATGTTCCAGTGTTTCCTGATTATTCCAGGTGTAAGATGACCTGGTTTCAAAAAAGGTGAGCAGAACCACTCAGGATACTGCATGCGCCCATCATTAAATCTTAAAGCAGTAACATCAAAAAAACAAGAACCATCAGGCAAAGCGGCTGCAGGGATTATCTCAGAGAAATCAGTCCCACCTGGTTGAAAGGTCTAAAAATCGGTTATTGTAAAATCATGTTTGCACAGTCTTTTGTTAAATTATTCCCTCGGGTCATGCTCTGCGTTCCCTTCTAGTTGTTGCATCAGCCTGATTGCTTGTGATAAAGTTCAGGTTAGATAAAACAGGCGGGTTGTCATGAAAAAAGCCAGTTTCATAATTATGTTTTTGATTGCGCTTGTCGTGTGCCTGGTCACACCGACTACGCCTGACGCCGGTGAAATCTGGATTAAATGCCATATTACGTGCCGATGTTCATTGGACAATACCATAGGTAATTTTTCGTTCAACATACCTGTGGACACGACTTCGGACATTGGATTCGACGCCGACCTGGCCTGCAAGAGATATGGTTATCACGTTTGCTACGACGGATGTAACGGGCTTAAATTTACTTATACCTACCAGGTAGTGGCCCCCTAGTCGCAGCTTCACATTTCCCAAGTATTTTCTTTTCATTTTTGAGGGAGGGGGAATCATTCCTGCCGGGTTTTCCGGGAGGATTTTGCGCTTCTGTTTCCCCACAGGATCAGCAGGATAGACACAATCAGCACAGAGCCAAAGATTGAGGCCGCCAGGGTCTTGCCTTTGAGGAAAAGCAGCCCAACACAGCTTGCGCTGACAAATACCGCTGGATAGGCTACCCAATTGCTGTTCAGTATTTTCATCAACATCTTATTGCGTCACAATACCCCGGTTTTGTTCAATTCAGCTTCATGCATTGTGTTACAGACTAATTCCTGGACATCTTTTCAGATCGCTTTGAATGCCTCATCATGTTCAGGTATTGAGAGTAATCAAGTTTCCTGAATGCTTCCAGGGCCTGATCCATTTCTTTTTGAGCCTGTTCGTACCGACCGAGTTTCTCCAGGACCTTGGATTTTTCGGTCATTAGAGCGGCTGATGCCTTATCCAGGTAACTAAGGGATTCATTGTATTTCCCAGCCCTGGTGTACATCCTGGCAAGGTTGGAGAAAGCTCTGGATTCTTCTGGGGCGTCCCCTGCCGTGCGCGCCATCCAGAGTGTTCTCAAGCTATCAAGTGTGGCTTCTGTGTCCAATCCCATTTTACCTGCAAGAGAACGGGACTTGGATTCCAGGATCTTCTCGGTGTCGCGATTACGGGGATTTGAAGAATAAAGCGCTTTGGTGTAGTCTTCAAGGGCTTGAGCGGAATGTCCGAGTTTTTCGTTTATCAGACCTCGTTGATTGTAAGTGACTTCCTCATTTTCTTTGAAACCGTTTTTTTCCCTGAAAGCCAATGAAATATTCAATGCGCTAAGAGCCTTTTCATATTGATCGGTGCGAGAATATTTTTCGGCCAGCCTTTCCAGAACAACACTCATTTGCTTTTCATCGCCAGCCTTTTTAAGCTTACGCAATTCATTGAGATCTTCGTCAATCGATTTCTGCGAAACCTTCTTACGGGTGTCAGGCTGATTTTTTTTGACGGATTTATCTTCACTCTTAGGGAAATCAGTATCCCGTGTTTTGAGCGCCGCCAGCGCTTCCACACCTACGATCTGTCTTGTAGCCGAATCAGTGTCAGGTCTCTTTTCTTTAAGGGCAGATTCTTTTTTTGCGGGTCCGGTCCCAGGATTTGCGGAATCCGGGAGTAGCTGGTCGGGCCCAAGTTTTGCCTCGATATTCTTTAAACCTGCGGAGACATGTTTTCCAGAGCCAGTGGCAGTGGGAGTCCCGGGAGATTTTACTGTAGGACCATCAGAACCCCACAGGACAGGACCGCGACCTACCATGTCTATCTTGTCAGGTGAAGCAGAGGGCCTTTGCCGCGTTTCACTCCGGGACGGACCGGTTGTCTGAATTGTCTCCGTGACCGGTTTGGTCATCCTGACGTCGGCAACTTTCATTTCAGGTTTTGGGTCTGGATGCCTTGAAGGGGTGTTCTGGTCTGCTTGTGCCCCTTTTTTAACGATTGATGGGCTGACAGGGTTTTGTCCAGCCTGCTGAGGCGCTGGAGCCCCAGAGGCTGCTAACGTTTCGGAGGAACCAGAGTCCAGTATTTTTCTGCCTGCCAGTGTGGCTTCATTAGAGGCCTTGGTATACAAAACCGAAGCCTGGTCATTTAGCCCGGAGGCTTTTCGGATGTTTCCAAGCTCGATCAGAGCCAGAGCCATTTCATCATGCGCTTTAAGGCTGTTGAAAATCCGGAACGAATGCTCGCCATTTTCAAAAGCCTTGAGAAGGTCACCCATCGACGAGTAAAGCCGGGCAATGTAAAGTTGACACCAAGCAACTGCCAGAGCGTTCCTGTTGCGTTTCTCCAGTTGGCGGGCATCCTCGAATCGAACCAGAGCCTTGTGAGGGTCTGATTTCTGGACAAATTCGAGGCCCTGTTTGAAAATTTCAGCAGAGGAATTTGAGAAAGAACGAAGCGCTGATTCCCTGGCTGCTTTTTCAATTTCCTGAAGATTTTCTATTCTTGGGGCTGTTGACACCGGTTTTGTGTCATTAGAAACCGGTTTGGGTTCTATTGTGGATGCGGCGGGAACTATATCCCGCTTGGTGGCCGGCACTGTGGACGGAGTCCTTTTTGTGTTTTCATGGGCCTTTGAGACAGCTATTTCCGACGATCTTTTCTGTCCAGGGGCCTGATTCTGACTTACACTTGAATTCGAACTGACTTTTTCTAGTGACGCAATTTTCTTTTCGAGTTGTGAGATGACTTCTGGTTCTCTGATTAGACCCAAGGCGACCTGATACATTTTAAGCGCTTTTTCCCTGTCGCCTATTTGTTCGAGAGATTCCCCCATGAACAGAAAAGATCTATAATCCAGAGGCCTAAACGAAACGGCCAGATCAAAATCCTTGATGGCTGAACGGTGATCGCCTTTACGTGCCCTGGCTATACCCATATTGGTGTAGATCTTTCCCTCAATTCCCCCCGATTTGAGGGCCTCATTGAAATCATTCAAGGCGCCGTCATAATTGCCCTGCTGAAGGTAGACAACTCCCCTGTTGTTCAGGGCATTAGTATAGACGGGTTTTATTTCAAGAGCCCTGGTATAATCGGCAATGGCTTGATCGAGGTTTCCGGCACGCTTGTAGGCAACCCCCCTGTCATTGTAGAGGCGATAGTCATTCGGAGAGGCTTCGATGGCCCGGGTGAACTGTTCAATGGCTTCCTGAATATTATCCGCCTTCATTGCAAGCAACCCAGCGTTGTAATAATCCGGATTTGCCGTCCAACCACACGGGACTGCCAGAAAAAACGATCCTGCAAACGCCGCAACAGCAATGAAACCTCTTATGAGTCTCATTAACTTTTCCTCACCGGAACAGATTCCGCATCAAATTTAATTAAAAATATCATAAGCATAGGATTTGACGCACAGCGCCGAAGCTGAAAGTATCGAACAATTAAGCCCCATTTTTAGGACTATTCACCCTTACCGTCAGCAAGTCCAAATTGTTCCAGGAGATCCTTAACAAAGAAGGAAATTTCATCCAACACAACCGGAACTTTGTCCACAAGAGAAACCTGCTTCAAGGCGCCGTAAACATTCTTTGTTCCGTTCTCCACAACTTTGTTGGAAGTGTCAGGAGCGCCTGAGGCGTCATATTTCTCCATTCCTACGGCAAAGGCTGTTCCGATTGCCAGCATCAACACAAATGCGCTGACAGCAGTAAGTTTCATGGCGTATCTCATCCTGATCCTCCATCACTTGTAACAAATATATTCAATACTATGTCAGTATTATATCATAAGTCTTTGAAAAAGGATAGTGTTATAGCCACGTTTAAAATCAGAAGCTTTTTGCGGAATCTTTTCAAAAAGTTCGACGAGTTTTTTGTGCAGCGACCTGTGCCGGGAGAGGAGTTTTTCTGAAAATGCTTCAAACCATTATTGAGGGAAGTTCAGGTTGGGGGTAGAGCGCAGGCATGTCAGACATTTAAACCTGCGCTCGCTCCTACTATCTCAACCCATCTTCTTTTTTGGCTTCTTCCTTTTTCAGTCCACCAATCCTTGGCAAGGGACGACCGGAGTCGGTTACGACCAGGGCCACAACAATCTCGTCACCCCTTGGAGCATCCTGAACCCGTACGGGCATCGCGTCGAAATGAGACCTTACAAACGCCGCATCCTTATAATGTACAGGCACATCTATTTCAGTCCCAGGTGTTCCCATTTTTTTGGCTGACGGAATGATTGCCTTGCCTCCGGCGAGAGCATTCCGGAAAGGAGCGCCAAGCTTTGGATGGAGTAAGGCAGCCGCATGTTCAAGTTCTCCCTGTGATCCTACAATAGCCGCCTTTCCATAGCTTTCGGCCTGTTCGGGTTTTATTCCGAGGGCTTTGACAGCGATATCCGCAAGCAATCCGCCCAACTCTTCCCCTGTGTTGATGAGTTCTTCAAGATCAGGTTGGTAAAGTCCTGAAAAGGGGTTTTTAATAACTGCCATGGCAGCGGCTCTTTTCGTCGGCGGATTTACGGGTTGCCCCATTTCGGTTCTGGTTTCTTCGACTACGGTAACGATCTTCCTGATGTTCATGAATTTTTCTCCTGAATTCTAGAGTAGGCCTTAAACGATGATAGTTGCCTACAGTGTATATATTGACTACTGATGATGAATCTTACGGGTTTTTTGGGCGGCATGTAGGGGCAATTCTATGAATGAATCGGCTCCAATCTTTTCATAATGTCACCTCGAGTCCTGATCTGATTGCAGACCTTCAAAAAAATCCCTTCAACCAAACCGTCCAGCATCAACTCCCGGGCTCTACGCATGCCACTGGAAATGGCATGACTGATTTCGCTTTGATCAAGATCATCAAAACCAACAGTGACATCCAGTTCTTTTATATCGCTATCAAAATCCAAGGTTTCAGCTTTGACTTTCCTTATTTTTGGGCTGTCAATGCAAGCGTGGTTTGCTATCTCGGTCGCAGCGGCGTCGGCTATGGAGCATCTTCGTGCGAAGACTACCGCTGCGGAGGCAATTCCTCGGGTGAGACTTCTGCCGCCGAGGCCACTGGTGCAGACACCTCCGATGCCGTCACTTTGATCCACAGTCAGTTTATAGTCCACGGTGGGAGAATTGATGTTGGACCTAATTCCCACTGTGATGGGGGTGTCTTCGGACAATCTTATTGCCACATCACCACCATTGTTGACTATGACCCTGGTTGCTCCGAGTTCACGGAGGTAATCAGCGGTGGCATCCGATATGGATCCTGCCACAGCGGCCATGGGAGTCAAATCAATGGATCCGGTCAGCCTGCAGGCTTCCCACATTGCCTTAACCACCGGTGGAAAGCCTTCATTTGGCATCATCAACGCCGGAGCCTTTAGCCGACCACGCTCCTGAGCTACCTGACCGAGGTATTCTATGGCTTTTTGAGCCCCCTGCTGACCTATAAACGGGTCACGATGTCCATTGACTGAGGCGTCAATAAACATCCGCATGGGACCACATTCTACCAGGACGGAATTATCACCCAGCAGGGAAATATACTCATTTATTGGGGTCAGCTTTCAGGCCTTTTCACGAAAGGTTTTATAGCTTCCTCATGTCCGCCCATTTCTATGTAGTCTTCGAGCGTCATGGTGTATTCGATGGGGCAAACAGTGGCCGGGGTCGGAACCCACGTGAAGGCGCCCTGAATTATTTTTTCAACATCTACCATGAAATTTATCCCGCCACCTGGAAGGACGTAGGCCGGAGCGCCTCCGATGGTGAGTTTGGCCCTGTTTTTGTGAACCGCCCTGGTGAGTTTTATGGGATAACGGGTCACACCTGCTCTGGCGCTACCGCCTGAGCCACCACAATAAATGCCCGAAACCCTCGACTCCTGACAACTGTCGGAAAGGGCCCGTATAGCATCGAGGGCCGGATTTGTGAGATCAATCTCCACAGGCTGACCATTCTCGTCAACCTGAAACATGGCCGCCTTGCGTCCGGTAGTCTCAGTGATGAGAATGGTCAGGCCGGGTTTGGCTATGTTCATGTCAATGGATGAAATTATTTCCTGCGGACTTCTGATTGAAGTTCCACCCCAACCGTCTCCATGATCCCCAAAATAGCGTCCCGGAGTGCTTCTACGGAATTTGAGACGGACGCCGGTCTGTTTAGCGCCCACATACTGCCCGGCAGCGTGTTCACTAAACAGGCCAGTCAGGTGCGAATCAAGTATTATGGTCTCATCAGCGACTTCCCTGAAAAGCGGGGCAAACAAACCCAGGGTTGCGCTACCGCATCCCACCCGCATGACACCATCCACCTGACCGTCAATCATGGGGTGCATGCCAATCTGCGCATTGATCTCACTGCCTTTTTCTATTCTCAACTTTGCGCTTGTACGATTGGCAAGATCTGTGATCAGTTTGGCCACAATCATTCCATCAGGCCCTGTCAGCAGGTTCACTCCTCCAAGGGACAAGATTTTTGAACCATATTCCTCAGTCGTCAGATGACCCACCCGCTTCTTCTTGAAGAATATCCCCGCTCCCTCGCTTCCGATGGTCAGATCCGTGTCAATCTTCAGTTTTAAACCTGAATAACTCAATGGAGCTTCAGTTACTACCGTTACTACATCTACACCGTCAACCTTGGACTGAACTATGTGAGGCGCCGGTTTACAATCCGGATAGGTAGTTCCTGATCCTATTCCAGTGATTAGCGGTTGTCTAATTTCAGGCCGCCAATCCTCTCCAACGATTTGTCTAACATCATCGAATGTATGCAGGGGAATGATGCGTTCCAAACTGGTTCCGGTATTCTTGAATCTTTGACAAGCCCCGGAGAAGCCCTCCTTGATTTTACATCGAACCGGGCACGATTCGCAGGTGATGTAGGAGTAGTCCGGAGTTTCTTCCGAGTAGAGCGCAGACTCACTGCAAACCCTGAAACAGGCCCCGCAGTCACAGCAGGAATCCCAAATCGTAGCTTTTCGTTTCTTAATGGTAATGCTGCCCTGAGGACATACGGATACGCAATGACCACAACCTTTACATTTGTCGACGAGAACTTTCATTGGATTCGAATCTTTCCTCAGCTTGAGATGTTTCAGGCCGATACGGAAGCCTTGCGGGCGGCCGGTGGGGTGTTACGACTGACATTGACCTTTATGTCACCATCAATGATTACCATTGAAACACCAGGAACATCCCCTGCCTTGATTGCGTCCAAAGCTGTTTTACCAACTGAACCCATGGGCGCATCCATTATGGTTAAATCCGCGGGGTAACCTTCACGAATGAATCCGCAATTTAGCTTGAAGGTCCTGGCAGTGTTTCCGGTGGCCATGCATATGGCCAGCGATGCATCCAGATCGGTCAGAGAAGCCGCAGTGCTTATGACCCGTAGAATGCCCAAAGGAATGATTCCCGTTCCAGAAGGAGCGTCGTTTCCAATGATAAACCGTTCAAGCGCGCCATATTTCATTCCGAGGTTTACTGCGTCAACCAATGTTTTCATATTCCCGCAATGAACCAGCTCAATCGCATAGCGTGTTTGGCCAACGAGTTTTTCTATTTCATGAACAGACACAGAGGTTGGGCCTCCGTTTACATGGCAGGCCACATCAGGATCTACTGAAATTACCTGATCGGCCGTGACCGTGTCACTACCTGGTATTGAGGTCCCGCCGGTATGCATTAAAACCGTCATGCCATTCTTCTTCGCCCACTGGACCATCGGGACGGCATCCTGAGCGAATTTGACAGATCCCAAACCAATTTCACCCACAATTTTAACGCCTTCACGACCCATCTCCTCAAAATCAGCCTCTTTCAAACCCTTCTCAAGTATCACAGCCCCACCAACAATCTTGGCTCCTCCAGGCCTGAAATTGGCAAAAGCCTTTGCAGCCAGGATAGCCAGGGCTTTGGTACCAGCCGGGTCCTTAGGCCTTCCTTCCAAATGAACCTCACCTGCCGATATTATTGTTGTGACACCGCCGTGAGTCTCGCTCTCAAGAAATCCTATCTGGCGCTGACGTGGGGAATAATCACCTAATACGACATGACAGTGTGAGTCAATAAGGCCCGGTGTAACCGTGCTCTGAGCCGCATCTATCGTTATGTCGGCCTTTTGAGGGGACAATTCCTGAGCCGATCCGATAGCGGATATTTTGCCGTCTTCGATCAGAATAGCGTCAGCCTTCACAAACGGGTCGGCTATGTCGCCGGAGATGATCGTCCCTATGTTTTTGATAAGTCTGGTAGACATTATTTCTCCTTAAGATCCATCTTTTCTGTCGTATACTTTGTGGAAGAGAATTTAAAAGTTCAGGATTCTTTGGATAAAATAGCGGCAGCGAGGACTCTTTCCAGGTTCGCAGGCAGCTTGTAAATACGAGACCCGAGCGCATCGCTAATTGCGTTCAGAATTGCCGGGGCAGTTGGAATAAGGGCTGGCTCGCCAACACCCTTTGCTCCAAAAGGTCCGGTAGGCTCGAAATCTTCCACGATTATCGGCACTATCTCAGGAATATCTGCGCAGGTTGGGATATGGTAATCTTTTAGAGATTCCGTTTTGCCAGGCTCAAATTCCTCCATCAATGCAAAGCCCAATCCCATCACAACTCCACCGTAAATCTGTCCTCGAACATTCTCAGGGTTTATGGCCTTTCCGACATCATGAGCTGCTGAAACCCGCAGCACCTGGACCTCACCGGTGAGTGTGTCGACTGCGACCTCAGCGACATGAGTCGCATAAGCAAATGTGGCGTATGGTTTGCCCATTCCTGAAACCGGATCCAAAGGGGTGGTGTCTGGATCAAAAAAGCCTTGCCATTTCAACGGTGTGCCCGTACGGCTCATGATAGAGGCAAGTTCCTGAAACGAAGCCTTGTTCTGAACATTTTCCATGTCATAAACAAAACCGGGCTCCAGCCGCATTCTGCTTCTGGATGCCTTGAGTTTACTGGCGGCGTGAGTGACCAGAACATCCTTTAGTTTTTTGGTAGCGTCGAGAACTGCATTTCCGGAAATGTAGGTTTGCCTACTGGCTGAGGTAGCTCCAGCGGATGTAGTTCTCCCGGTGTCGGCAATCACCAGTTTGATTGCCAGCGGGTCCATATTCAATTCCTGAGCGGCTATCTGGGCCAAAACAGTGGTTGATCCCTGACCGATGTCGGCAGCGCCAGAGTAAAGGGTTATCGATCCATCCTTGAGCAACTCCACCTGGGCAGTTGAGGGATTTTGAACACCTGTGTTGCCTATGCCGTACAGCATTGAGGCCACTCCGACACCATATTTGAGATGTGGCTTCAGGGCAGGGGCCTGTTTTCGTGCTTTTTCATAGTACGGTTTGACAGCCTCAATTGTTTTTGCGATTCCAACGCTTGCATGGAGTTGCTGTCCTGTGGCGGTTTGCGAACCCACACGCAATGAATTGCGCAACCTGATTTCAACCGGGCTCATATCAAGGGCCTGGGCCAGTAAATCCATCTGGGATTCATGCGCGAAAGCAATCTGAGGAACACCAAAGCCACGCATAGCTCCAGCCATGGGATGATTTGTGTAGGCAAATTTTGATTCAATGTTAAGGTTTGGGATTTCATAAGGCCCTGTCGCATGAACTGCGGATCTTGAAACCACCGCCAGTCCATAAGACGCGTAAGCTCCGGTGTCACCAATGATTCTGACATCCGCAGCCATAAGCCTACCATCTCTTGTAGCTCCACTCTTGTACCAGATTTTTAGCGGATGACGTTTTGCGGTGCAAAGGAAAGCCTCTTCCCTAGTGTAGACCATTTTTACAGGTCTTTTGAGTATCCATGCGGCCAATCCCACAAAGCCCTGTGTGTTCAGATCAAGTTTGGAGCCAAATCCACCACCGGTGGGAGACTGTATTATTCTGACCTTTGACTCATCAAGAGCGAGTAAGTCGCAAACATCTTTCAGATCGTAGTGAGGATTCTGGGTGGATGCGAAGATAGTGACCACACCGTCATGATCCACGAATGCCACGCCTGCATCCGGTTCGATGTAACAGTGTTCGACATGGCTTGTCTCGTAGTAGCGTTCTACAACCACGTCGGAATTCCTGAACGCCTCTTCGGGACTGCCTTTCCTTATGATTCTGTTCCCAAGAAAATTCCCGTTATCATGAATTTTTGGCGCGTCAGGCCTTAGGGCCTCTTCAGGATCGAACACGCTGGGCAATTCCTGATAGGAAACCTGGACCAGGCGTGCGGCCTTTTGTGCGTCAGGCAGCGTTTCTCCGGCCACAATTGCTATGGGATCTCCAATGCAACGCACCTTGTTTTCCGCCAGCAGAAACTGATCCTTGTTTATTATCCCGAACCTGTTTTTGCCTGGAATGTCAGCGCTTGTGAATACCCCAAGACATCCCCTCGAACTCAGCGCTTTTTCCGAATTGACCGACTTTATTAGCGCGTGGTGTCGCTGGCTGCGAACTGCTACAAGGAAAGCCATGCCTTCCATTTCTATATCCGCGCAGAAACGAGCGTTCCCGGCTAGTCTCTCCCAAGACCCAAACCTGACGAAGCTCTGCCCTACCGGATCAATTTGTCGTTCCTTCTCACTATTGCTGGCCAAAAAAGATTTCCTCTAGAGTCTTGATTGTGAGCCCGATTACGGCAGGCTTTTTATATACGAACGATGGTCGCTCGCCGCTCAACCTCACCATTTCTTCCGCAACGGTCTGAGCAGCTTCAGCTATGAGTCTGGAATCCGGTTTTCGGCACTTCAGACAATCTTCCGCAACGCGCATTCTGGAGGGTTGAGGGCTGATGGAGGACAGGGCTAGCTTTATTCGGTTGACAGCGCCATCCGGATCCAGGGTGGCCACGGCAGCAGCCCCAGCGCGGGATATTGCCAGAGACCTTCTTCGAGCGATACGATTATAAGCGTGTCGGGAACCATCTGGCCAGATTTCAAGAGAAAATCCGGCTATAAGAAAACCTGGTTTTAGACCTGTCTTGTATGGACCAACGATGAATGATCCCAATGGTTCACTGAATTCCCCTGAGGCGCTTTTAAGGATTACATGGGTGTCATGTACCATCAGCGCCGGAACACTGTCAGCAGCAGGAGAGGCATTACCGACATTGCCTCCAAGAGTACCGGCGTTCCTTATCTGAAGACTGCCAACCTGGCTACTCGCCCTCACTAGCGAGGGCGCATGTCTTTGAACCAATGGATTACACATGATCTCTGAGTAGGTTAGCGCAGACCCTATTGTCAGCCTGTCCTGATTAACAGAAATCTGTCTGAGTTCCTCCAGCCTCGAGACATCAACAACGTACTTTGCCCCTAAATTTCCACTGCGAGCTGCTATCATCAAGTCAGTGCCGCCAGCCAGGAGTCTCGATTCCGAACCGTGCGCCGACAGGAAATCCGTTGCCTCAGAGAGGGTTTGAGGTCTGAAGTACTCGAAAACCGATCTTATTTCATAAGTTCTTGTTGTCATTGTCACTTAAGGTCCTGGAAGCGGATTCAATTGCGTCGATGATCTGGACGTATCCTGTGCATCTGCAGATATTTCCTGAAATGGCTTCAATTATTTCACTTCTGGCAGGTTTCGGGTTGGAGAGTAAAAGAGAAAAAGACGAAATCAACATTCCCGGAGTGCAGAACCCGCATTGAACACCGCCTGTTTCGGCAAAAGCCTTCTGGATCGACTGGCCAGCAGGAAGGGCGGCCAAGCCTTCGACCGTCATAACTTCACGGCCATCGAGTTGCGGCGCAAGGGTTAAACACGAATTGATGACTTTTGCGTCGACCATGATGGAACATGCGCCGCATTCGCCTATCCCACAACCCTCCTTGGTCCCTTTGAGGCCCAATCGGTCACGAAGGACTACCAAAGCGCTTTCAGATGGGTCCACCTGTATGCTGACCGCTTCACCATTCAGCCTGAAACTGATTGAGACTGAATCCATTTCTTTTTCAAAATCTTCGGGCATGAAATTTTCCAGAAACTTGCTATTAATTTAATGATATGTTGTTCAGAACATTCCGTGTCAGGATTCCTAGATTTTTGGTCTAAAGGAACTGTTCATAGGGACAGAAGGTCCATTTTTGTTCCAGCCAGAATCCAGACCAACCTTTTCTTATCCGTATAAGAATAAAAACCGATTTTGCGAAAATCAACTCACGAAATTCCCTACGGAAAATTTGGTGAATCAAAAAGTTGGGGGACTGATCACCCAAACGACAATAGTGTCCGTTTTTCCGGGATTGTTCCAGCTATGGGGAGATGATGAATTATAATAAAAGCTCTCATTTTCCCTAACCAGATGAATTAACCCATCCAGTTCTATTTCCAGTTCACCCTTCAAAATAATGCCGAACTCTTCTCCAACATGACTGTACAACCCATGCGATCCGCCACCTGGCTGAATAGTCGTCAAAAACGGATGCATCCGTTTATTCTTGGGATTAAGAACCAGAGATTGCATGTTTGCGTTCCAGCGTTCCAATGTCAGGGAGATACGCTGTTCCGCATGTAAAACCACCGGATCATCATCCTGTGATTCCACGAAAAAGTCTGTAATCTTTGTCTGTAAAGCCTCTGCTATTTTTTTGAGAGTCGAAATCGAAGGCGAAACACGGCCATTTTCTATCTGGGATAGATAAGCGTCCGAGCAACCGGCCTTTTCACCCAGTTGCTTCAGCGTAAGATGATTCATTTGACGATGAGCTTTAATCCTCTGGCCTATTTCAATTTCAACGCTCATAATTTTTCAAACGTCTCTTACAAATTAAGTATTATTTAATATTCTAAGTATCTTCAAATTAAATCACAGTGTCAATGCCATTCTTGAGAGGCCGGGAATAAAATTCAGAGAGAGTTTCCCTTCAAATATTATAAAACGGACGGACAAAAAAAAAGCAATCCTTAAACTGGAGGATTGCTAAGAGGGTATGGTTAGGAGTCGTTGTTCGACAATAGGTAAAGCAAGTCCCGTGCCAACATTGGTTAACGCTAGTTTAAGCTATTTTAGGGTCTTCTGAAAACGTAACAAACGGTGAGGCGCGAAAAATTTTTACACCTTATTTTTCTGGAAAACAACCGCGCGGTGAATTTTTTCACATTTAATATTCGGCAGGTCACTGACCTAGTTTAAAGTGGCTTTAAAAAGGACTTTTCTAGGCGCGCAATTAGACTCGACAAAAACGCGCTGCGAAAAAACCATCCATTGGCTGATTCAAGTCAGGAGGAAAGGTAAAAAGGAATCCATTCCCGTCGATAGATGCAAAAGGCGTGCATTCATTGGGTGAAATCGGGTCTATGACCAAAGAGGGTTCATCTTTTAAAAACTGTTGGACAACTCCAAGGGTTTCTTCTGTCGAAACCGAGCACACTGAATAAACAAGCAGTCCGTTTGGTTTCAATGTTTTTGAAACACTTTTCAGCAGGGACAACTGTTTTGCGGAGTGCTCTCTAAGCTTATTTGGGGTGACAGTGTATTTTACC
Organism: uncultured Desulfomonile sp.; assembly: GCA_937915285.1. Classification (GTDB taxonomy): domain Bacteria; phylum Desulfobacterota; class Desulfomonilia; order Desulfomonilales; family Desulfomonilaceae; genus CAITZA01. Next base: position 39,175 of record CALDNG010000212.1, read on the forward strand.
TCTGGATTGTGTCTTAGAACTCCGAGACTTGAACATGGAGCGTCAACCAGAATTCGGTCAAACTCGCCGAGTTGTCTGACGAGATTGCTATCCGAACAATCCATGCAGTGAGCCTGATAGGGTCCTACCCCTAACCGTTGCAGATTTTGTCGGGATTCTGCGAGTCTGTTGGGATTGATATCGCATAAGACCAATTCTACTTCCAGATCAGGTGTTGGCGCTAGATGGAAAGCCTTGTTACCGGGAGCGGCGCAAGCGTCGAGAATCCGATGACCCCGCAGGGGTTTTAGAAGGCTCGGAACAAGCTGAGATGCGAGATCCTGAACCAGAAAGAGCCCTTCCTCAAAGCCTGCGACCGTTGAAACAGGTTGACCGAGACTTGTGATTTCAAGGGAACTGAACTCAGGGTAAATGGCGCCGATTCTCAGGCCACATTGCTTGAGCCGCTCGAGGAATTCCCCGAAAGATATCTTGTGGGTATTTGCGTGAAACACCAAAGAAGGTCTGGAGTTGTTGAATTCAAGAATTTTCACGGTCTGATCAGGTCCGTATTGATCAAACCACCTTTTTACAAGCCATTCCGGGTGTGAGTAATATTTGCTCAGTTCTGCCGAACTGTTTTTTGGAGCCATCCTTATGGATTCAGAGTTTGCCGAGACGTTTCTGAGAAGACCATTCACGAAACCGGACGTCGACATTGTCAACAAACGTTTTGCCTGAAGCGTCGCCTCGTTGACAATGGCCCGGACAGGAATCCGGTCGAGATATATTATCTGGTAAACTCCCATCCTAAGTATGTTCCTAAGAATATGGCTGATTTTCTTTCCAGGGTTTTTCAGGAATTGGGAGATAATATGATCCAGGTGAGATCTGTTTCTGGTGACCCCGTAGACCAGTTCGGTCACTAGGTTCCTATCCTCCCGTGAAAGGACTCTCCCGTGTAGTATCTCGTTGAGTGACTGCTCGGCGTATTGTCCTTTTTCTACGGTCAGAAGAGCTGAAAGCGCAAGTTTTCTAGAGATACTCTCCTCTGACTGTTTATTTTTTTTAGCGTTGACAATCATTGGTAAAATTTTCTGGCTGTCCTCAACTCATAAAAATAAGCGCCCGCATGTTCAACAACCGTGGGCGCCTATTTGTTTTCAAGAGAGGTCTTGATTCTATGGATGCCTAGCTCATTTGTCGTAAGCGGGCTATTCTCTCCTCCATCGGAGGGTGTGTTGAAAAAAGATTGGCTATGGTACTACCTGAAAGTGGACTGACTATAAACATGTTGGCAGTCGAAGGATTGGCGTCCATCGGAATTGCCTGGGCTCCTCTCTGCAGCTTTGCAAGCGCGGATGCCAGCCAGTTTGGATGCCCGCATATTTCAGCTCCGGTCTGGTCGGCAATGTATTCCCTGGATCTCGAAATGGCCATTTGAATTATCATTGCCGCAATTGGCGCCAATATCATCATCAGTATGGAACCGACAACCGAGCCGTGACCCTCTTCATCATCAGAGCGTCCTCCAAAGAGAAAGCCGAATTGCGCTATGTAGGTAATTGCTGCGCCGATTGTCGCTGCGACCGACTGAATAAGAATGTCCCTGTTCTTTACATGACCCAGTTCGTGCCCTATTACACCCGCTAACTCCTCCCAGGTCAGTATTCGCATTATACCTTCTGTAACCGCTACAGCCGCATGCTCCGGGTTTCTTCCGGTTGCAAAGGCGTTGGGGGAGTCATCTGGGATTATGTAGACTTTTGGCATTGGCAACTCTGCTTTATGGGCCAATTGCTGAACCAGATGGTATAGGTCCGGCGCCTGGGATTCATTTACTTCCTGGGCTTTATACATTGACAGGACTATTCTGTCACTGAACCAGTAGCTTCCGAAATTGAGGGCTATTGCAATGACCAGGGCTATGGTTGCGCCATTTTTGCCGCCCATATAGCCTCCAAGAACCACCAGTAATCCTCCCAAGGCTGCCAAAAGAACAACTGTTTTCACTTGATTCATATTTTTTCTCCACTCGACAATACTAGTTATTCAAAATATCTCCAGGCTTGATGCCCTTGGATGAAGCCAGTTCAAAAGCCGCTACCTTCTTTTTCCCAGGGGCCTGTAATTGTCTTAATACGATCAGACCTCCGCCGGAGCCCACAGTGAGCCCGTTCCTGTTGATTTCAACGACCTCACCTGAAGCCGCTTCACCATTCGCAGGCTCAGCCTCCCAAACTTTTATTGCCTCGCCCTTGAATTCAAAGAAGGCGATCGGCCACGGATTCATTGCTCTAATGAATCTGTCAATTTCTTCTGCGGTTCTGTTCCAATCAATCTGACCATCTTTTTTGGTCAAAAGACGGGTGGAAGTGGCTTTTGTGTTGTCTTGCGAAGTCCTTTCCAGGGATCTTTCCCCAAGTCCCAATATGGTTCTGACTACGAGTTCAGCTCCCAGTTCCATCAGTTTTTCGCTCAGTGAGGCTGTTGTATCACGATCATCAATTTTTATGGTCGCGTGAAGCAACATGTCTCCGGTGTCCAGACCCTTATCCATCATCATCGTAGTGACGCCGGTGATTTCGTCACCTTGGGCTATGGCCGTCGAAATGGGAGAGGCCCCTCGGTGTTGCGGCAAAATTGATGCATGAACATTGATGCATCCCATCCTGGGTAGATCCAGAATCCATTGGGGAAGCATCCTGCCATAGGCGACCACAACAATAACATCGGGCATCCATTCCGTGAGTCGGTTCTTCAAGGATTCATCGTTGAGATCCTGAGGTTGAACGCACGGTATGGCAAGGTTGTCGGCCTCCGTTTTTACGGGGCTGGATGCTAGCTTTCGTCCCCGGCCGGTTGGCTTATCCGGTTGGGTGATCACTCCTAGTACATCGAATTCTGCCTGGAGAGCCTTGAGAGTTGGAACAGCAAAATCGGGAGAGCCCATGAAAACTACTTTTAGCTTCAACGTTCCCTCCGAGCCCTCTTTTTGATTTTTCTTTCGTAAAGGCTTCGTTTGAAGGCTGAGGCATGATTCAGCAAGGTAGACCCATGGAGGTGATCGATTTCATGCTGAAGCACCCTCGCTAGTAGCCCATCAGCCTCCAGCCTCAGTGGATTTCCATTTACATCGAATCCGTCAACCTGAACGCAGGCCGGCCTTTTAACTTCGAGAGAGAAATCCGGCACGCTCAGGCAGCCTTCGTCCCTGAAATCTTCGCCTTCGGCTGCCACTATTCTGGGATTTATAACCACAATAGGAGCTTTTTTCTTGTTAGGCGGTTCCGAATAGGCGTATTCAATGTCCATGACGATCAGACTGAGCAGTTTACCCACCTGGTTGGCCGCCAATCCTATCCCAGGGGCCTTATACATGGTTTCAATCATGTTCGCCGCCAACAGGCGAATTTTTTCATCGATGTTTAGTATTTCTTCGGCCTTACAGCGTAAGACCTCGTCAGGCACCGTGACTATAGGCAATACAGGCATAATCTCTATCTCCACAATCTATTATATGTCTATTAAGATGGCTCGGTGTCAAGCTGATCCTGAAAAGTGAAAATTTGATTGAGTCTATGCTGTCGTGTTTTCCAGACCGTTTTACCTCGGAGTTTCTATTGATCAACCAACTGTGTTATGGTTCACATCCCTGAGGGGAATTGTTCTCAATTTGTATCAATCAGAGGAGATGGCGCTTTATTGGTAGATCGATCAACAAAAAACGCTGTCCTGTTAGTTGCGGTGATGGCCTCGTTTGTGACTCCTTTCATGGCTTCATCCATTAATGTGGCCTTGCCAAACATCCAGAAAGATTTCCATGTTGATGCCATGATGCTGACCTGGGTTCCGACAACCTACCTGCTTTCATGTTGTGTATTCCTAATACCATTAGGCAAATTAGCCGATCTGGTCGGCCGTAAATTGATATTTGTCATAGGCATATCGATTTTTACAGCCTCTTCGATAATGTGCTCCGTTTCCCAGGGGATTTATACTTTTCTGTTTTTCAGGGTTTTTCAGGGTTTGGGAACATCCATGATTTTTGGAACAGCAATGGCAATGCTTGCTACTGTCTATCCTCCGGGAGAGCGAGGTAGGGTAATCGGGATAAACGTTGCGGTAGTATACATAGGTTTGTCGAGTGGGCCATTCATTGGAGGGGTTCTGACCGAATATTTTACGTGGCGCGCTGTATTTTTATCTACTATTCCCCTTGGGCTGCTCACAATTTATGTGTCTTTCCGTAGACTGAACTGGGTTTGGAGATACACGGGAGAAGAGAAATTTGACCTGCTCGGGTCACTGCTGTATGGATTGTCGACCCTTACTCTTATGGGCGGACTGTCCAATTTGCCCGCTCTGAAAGGCGCCCTTTTCCTGGCCGCCGGCCTATGCTTGTTCTACGTTTTCGGGCGGTACGAACTTACGCTCAGACATCCGGTAATTAATCTGGAACTTTTCCGAACAGACCGCGGTTTTGCTTTTTCAAGTCTAGCGGCATTGATAAATTACAGCGCCACTTTCGCCGTAACTTTTTTACTAAGTTTGTATCTTCAGTATATCAAGGGGCTTAGTCCAAAGGAGGCAGGGCTTGTTTTGATGGCGCAACCTATAACTATGGCCATTGTGGCCCCTTTTAGTGGCAGGTTGTCCGATCACGTGGAGCCCGGTAAAGTGGCGTCTGTGGGGATGTTCATCACCTCGATAGGACTATTTTCACTGGCCTTTCTCAGGGAGAATACGGAAATTTCAACCATTTTGCTGAACCTCGTGATCTTGGGTGTTGGTTTTGCAGTTTTTTCATCTCCCAACATGAACGCTATAATGAATTCAGTGGACAAAACTGACTATGGGTTTGCTTCTGGCGTGGCCGGTTCAATGAGGCTTTTCGGGCAGACACTCAGCATGGGACTGGCTCAACTCATGTTCGCCCTGTTCATCGGGGCTGTGCATATCACTCCCGAGATTTACCCGGTTTTTCTAAACAGCGTAACAGCGGCTTTTTTTGTATTTAGCGGTATCTGCGCAGTAGGAATTTTTCCGTCACTAGCCCGGGGCGCGATCATGGTCAGATCGTCTCAGGCAAAATAAGTTTTTTTGTCCTTAACATAATTGAGTCATGGACATGGAGATGGCTTTTTGCGCCTGTTTTATTGTAGCGGTGGAGCCCTCACGCTGGCAGACGCCAGAATTTACCGACTGTTTCCAGTTACACAGGATGGTCATCTTCGGGCAAGAGAGAAGTCTCCCTTATCAAAAAATAGTATGAATGCAGACGTCAGAAACAGAGACACATCCCTTAAAAAATAAAGGGGGCCGATCTTTCCTGAGGATTGGCCAGGCGATGAAAAGCACCCGCATTCTATGTCCAGGCCCATCCAATATGCATTAACCATGGCTAGCAGGAAAACCAGAAGCATGGAGGTAATCAGCAAGGCTGAAGGTCGTGTCAGCACCCCTACCAGCAATAGAATTCCTGCCCCTAATTCTATCCAGGGCAATGTTATCGCTACAATGTTGGTCCAACCCAAAGGCAGTATCATGTAATTCCTGATAGATACCGCAAAATCGGCCGGGTTGAGAATCTTGTGTGCGCTTGCGTATATAAAAAGACCGCCTATTAGAATTCGAGCCAGTAGCATCAAATGCCGGATTTGAATTTTCATGAACCTGTTACCTCCTGGAACTCTCAACCGGCAGTCCAGATGACTTCCAGGCTGAAAACCCGCTCTGCATTATCATGAAACTCTTGTAACCCATTTGGGACAGAAAACCGGCTACTCTCTCCGCCATGTCACAGTCCGGTCCGTAACAATACAATATCAGTGTGTCAGTCTCCATCAGAAATGGCTGAGCTTCCACAAAACGCTCCTGAACATCTTCAGGTGGTAAAAATACGGCTCCAGGAACATGAGCCTCATGAAAATGCTCTGGGTGACGGGTATCGACGAACGCATAACCCGGTTCATTCAAATGCCTGGATGCCTGTTTCTCATCAATGAGCGGCACTTTGATACCATTGATCTCAGTTTGGGGGGGTGGAGAGTAAATCAAGGGGATGCCCTGAGGCGAAAAATGGTTCACCATGAGTCCCAAAGCCGAAAAAAACAAAAAAATTGCCAATGCCTTTAGGCATATATCAAATGCAGCCACAATTCTCATTGCCAAACAATCTCATATCGCATTTTTTTCAATTATTTCCTGAATCCTTTTTTCTGAGAGAATCGAACCTGACGAAAATACTTTGCCGTTTATGATTAGCGCTGGGGTCCGGAAAAATCCCATTTGAGCAATCATTTTCAAATCGGTGATGTGTTCCAGGGACGCTGGTTGCCCCATTTGGCTCAATACCTTCATGACAGTCTGCAGCAGGGAGTCGCACTGGTAACATCCAGGCCCTAGCACCTTGATGTCCAAAATTCCCGTTTGAGTTTCGTCGATTTTGTCTCCACGGATTTTTTTGAATTCTTTCAAAAACGCTTCAGAGTATTTCTGTTTTGCAGATAAAGGAATGTAATTCAGCTTTGACAGTGATTCCAGCAATTCAGCCGATATAAC
>CALDNG010000213.1 GCA_937915285.1 uncultured Desulfomonile sp.
TTTACGACGGCCGGTTTTACATTCCTGGCCACCGCCCTGAAAGACTCTTGCAGGTCCTTGGGACCCTTGGATGCACGGGAATTCTGAGCCGGAAGATCAACGATAAGGAAAAATATCATAGAGACGGTCAAAAATATGACTACTGTCCAATAATAGTTGGTGGAGACTGCGAACCGATTGATGTTGTGGAAGTGTTTATACTGCAGTGACGAAAGCATCAAAACCTCTTGGGAAAAAAATATTTTTTTGAATGTAGCCATCAGATACATCATTCAGGTCTTTAAACGCAAGATATGAAAAAAGCGGCTTTCAACAAACCTCCAAACGCTTTGCTGGTAATGGCGGATTGCTTGCGCGATACTGCAGCCACAAAAAATTAATCACACGGAGCAAAAATTGTTACGCGCCGCCCTATTTTCATTTCTAATTGTGACCTCTATTGTTTCAAATGGTTTCTCACAGGACAGCACATTTGAAGAAGTTTTACCCGGGCGTGTTCTGACTTTTCCCAAAGATCACGGCAAACACCAGGAGACTCAAACTGAGTGGTGGTATTTCACAGGAAACCTGGATTCAAAGGACAACCAGTGGGGATTCCAGTTGACCTTTTTTCGACGCAGCATGCTCAAGGAGAAGGCTTTCAAAGAATCAGCCTGGGGTGTACGGGACATGTATCCAGCCCATTTTGCTATAACGGATGTTACAGGCCGAAGATTTTTTCATTCCGAAATAATATCCCGAGAAGGGCCGGGTTTAGCTCAAGCAAAAGACGATGACCTGAACGTTTACGTTAAAAACTGGCAAGCCTATCGCGACGGGCAAACAATAAAACTATACGCGGTGGAAGGTCCTTACCGCATTGAATTGAGCCTGGTTCCATCCAAACCGATCGTCTTGCATGGAGACAATGGTTTTAGCCGAAAAGGCAAAAACCCTAAACAGGCCTCCTACTATTATTCTCTGACTCGAATGCAGGCTTCAGGAACCTTGCAGTTTGATGGAACGAATCATGAAGTCAGCGGATTGGTATGGATGGATCATGAATTCGGCTCATCAATTCTCTCAGATGATCAGGTCGGTTGGGACTGGTTCAGTATTCAACTCGATGATGGTCTGGAATTGATGGTTTTCAGCCTCCGCGACATCCGGGGGGCTTTCGAGAAACCATTCGGAACTCTTGTTCTATCAGATGGCAAGCCCGTTGAATTATCCGAGAAAGGGATTAAAATCAACCCCATCGGATCGTGGACCAGTCCAAGGACTGGTACGAAATACCCCTCCGGGTGGATTGTTAAAGTTGAGGAGGAAGAAATAGAACTGACGGTGAAACCGGTGATTCCTGATCAGGAGTTATCCACATCAGGGAGCACCCAGGTCACATATTGGGAGGGCGCCATAAGAGTGTCGGGCAAGCGCAGGGGCCTTCCGGTGACAGGTCGGGGTTATGTCGAACTCGTAGGCTACGCTCATTCCATGGAAGGTCGGTTATAGTTTAAATATGTGCAGTTATATCGTTGACTTATCAAACCTCACTAAACTCTTTAAAATCCACTTGACATGGAAATTCACAGTGATGTAATTTTAAGTGTTGGAGGTGAGGGAAATGGAAGTCTTATTCATTGTATCAGTGGGTACTGCGATTTTATGGCTTGCATTCGGAAACAAGAAAGATTGGTCCGGAATGTAGTCTCAATATAAGAATCAAATCTTGGAAAATAGCCGGGAAAGTCTTCTGTAGCTTGAAAGTCTTCCCGGCTTTTGTATGTGAGCAAGACGCCAATTTTTAGACGTTCTATGATCAGCGTCAACACACGGGGCTGTTTTAGGGCAGCTCCAAGGGACTGCCGTTTTGGTAAAGAAGCCAACAATATTTTTCCACGGTAATTGATCCGTTTCCAGAAACACATGTGTATTTATTGACTTGTTCGGGGGTTCACAGGTAAGCTCTGACTGAAATCCAAGCAGTAGGCATTACAGTGAGCATACTTATAATTGGCGCTGGAGAGATGGGCTATCATCTGGCTCGTCGATTATCCTTCGAGAAGCAGGATGTAGTAATAATTGATCAGGACCCTGAGCGTGTAAATTTTGTGTCAGACAATCTTGACGTTCAGGCCATAGTGGGTCGGGGCTCTTCTCCTGGGGCTCTCGAGGATGGCAACATCAGAAGCGCTCAAATGCTTGTGGCAGTGACGGATTCGGATGAAGTCAACCTGGTTGCCTGCATGATGGCCGGTTTGATGAATCCGTTTCTGCGGAAGGTAGCACGTCTGCGGCGGCTGGAAGATTATGAAAGGCCGGATGTGGATGCCGCCAAGAATTTTGGTCTGGATCTGATAATAAGTCCAGAGCGGGAAGCAGTTTCAAGGCTTTTGCAGGTTTTGCAGGTTCCATCGGCCACAGATGTAGTCGACTTTGCCGATGGCCAGATAAAACTGTTCGGCTTTCATCTTAGTGCGAACTCTCCATTGCTGGGACGAACATTGATGGGTCTCAGGTCGGAATACTCAAACAAGAGATTTCTGATTCCGGCAATATTTCGCGGATCCGAGATAATAATACCCGGTGGAAAAGATGTCCTGAACCCTTATGACATCGTTTACCTGCTAGCCGCCACGGAGACCATTCCTGAACTTATGAAAATGTTCGGTCTCAAGGCGACTGCTCCTAAGAGCTTCATGATCCTTGGGGCTTCAAAGGTTGGGGTTCAAATAGCGTTGGGATTGGAAAAGCAGGGCGCGGCTAGGATAAGGCTCGTTGAATCCGATCAGGCCAGGTGTGAAGAGGTGGCTGGCCTGCTGGACCATACGCTGGTGTTGAAGTCGGACTCCATTGATGAAGAGTTCCTCAGAAGTGAGGGAATTCAGGACACCAACGTTTTTCTGGCCATGACCGAAGATGACAATCACAACGCTCTTACGGCTTTGCTTGCCAAACGCATGGGGGTCAACAGGGTTGCGGCCCTAACCAACAAGTTTGAATACCAGAAAATGCTTTCCGCCATTGGCATAGATGTTGTGGTCAACCCCAGACTGGCTGGCGCTTCAAGGATTCTCCAATTCCTGAGACGAGGTAAGGTCATATCAGTGTCCATGCTTCCAGGAGAGGGCGTAGAAGCTATTGAGTTTGAGGCCATGGAAATGTCACAGCTTGTAGGGAGGCCCTTGCGCAAGATTCGCTTCCCTTTGGGCGCCATTTTGGGCGCCGTCCAGAGGGGTTCGGAATTCCTGATACCAGACGGAGAGACGATCATACAGCCAGGAGACAGGGTAGTGGTTTTCACAAGGCGCGAGGCGCTGTCCAAAATTGAAAAACTTGTAACCGTGCCAATCGAGTATTTCTGATGGGACTAAGACGTATAGCCGCAGCGGTAGCTGCTCTAATAATGTTCACAGCATTGAGCATGGGATTGGCCATTCCCGTTTCCTTAATCTACAATGACGGGGTGTTGGCCCAATTCATGTTGACGGTGGGGATCTTGTTGGCTGTTTCCATTCCAGGCTTCATGATTTTGAGGGATGAGAGGGCAGAGTACTCACTAAAAGACGGATTCATAATAGTCAGTGTTAGTTGGGTGATTGTTAGCGCCATAGGCGCCCTACCTTACTGGGTCACCGGTTCGCTGCCGACTTTTGTAGATGCAATGTTCGAATCCATGTCGGGTTTTACGACCACAGGGGCCAGTGTATGTGAAGACGTAGAGAAATTACCTCATTCCATACTGTTTTGGCGCAGCTTGACGCACTGGCTTGGCGGGATGGGCATAATAGTGCTCTCAGTCGCCATACTTCCGCT
>CALDNG010000214.1 GCA_937915285.1 uncultured Desulfomonile sp.
CCAGCTAGCCAATCGACCTCAGGCGAGTATTATTTAGTTTTAATCTTGTAAAATCAGTAGACTATATTCAATATATTATGTTATACTTTACTTAATAAAACTGAGACCAAGTAATGCAAGGATTTTTGTCTTGTAATCAAATATGAGTTGCGAGGTTTGAGATGAAGCGCATATTCCTGTTGTTTGTGGCGTTGGGAGTGTTGGTTGTATTCAATGGAGAGGTTTATTCTGAACAGCAGTTCCCTATGGATCCGCAGGCTGGATACGCTTTCAGGAAGAGGCCTTCTCTGCCGTCGGTATCGCGTGGGTTGCCATCGGGTGTCAGGATGCCGATGCCTCCAGTGACGAAATGTCTGCCACCGATGCCGGAGATGGGGCCTCCGCCGGCGCCGCTATTTTGCCCTCCGACACCGCTACCGCAGCCCTGCGCTACAGCAGGAATTGAGCCGTCGGTTTATCTCGGATACCTTTACAAGGACAAGGGGGCCGGGTTCAAGCTGCAATTCAACAATGGGAGCGGCCAGGGGACTGGACTGACATCCACTCGGAATGACTTTGATTTGCAGGGGATCTGGCTGGAGTTTGCTCTTCCGATAACTGTTTCGAAGGAGTTGACGGCGACGCTTTCTGGCGCCCATCTATTTTCTTTGCAGCCCAGGTCAACACAGTCATACGCCTTGCCCGGGGCCTCTGCCGCTGCGAGGTGGTGGAATCCGGATGTATTCTGGTGGGAGGTTGATGGTTCGGGAGCTTACCGGTTGAACAAGTATCTCAGTGTTGTTGCAGGATTCAGGTGGACATCACTTGGGGCTGATTTCGGGACACCTTACGATGAGCGCGGTTTTGTGACCCCCAATGCTGACACCGAGACTCTCAGGAGCAATTTCTACATTCCGTATTCTGGCATAATGCTGGAGAACAGGAATGACTGTCAGGGTGGGCTGAAGATTGCTGGTTACGGCAGTCCTGTTGTGCCTGCTGATTTTTCGCTTAGGGAAACGGCTTCTCTGACCGGTACTACTATTACATTGAATCCTCAGATCAACATGGGAGCCGGATACTTTGTGGAAGGTTTCAGTGAATACTGGATGAAACGGGAGTCCCTGACATTTGGAGGGTTTGTAAAATTTACAGCGGTGCACTGTGAAAGAACGGTTGGATACCTTGCTGGAAACTACAACATTCCTATAGATGTTACCATCGACAGAAAGAACTGGATTTTTGGTGGTAAAATCGGCTACGTATTCTGAGAAGGCCGATTAGGACTTCATTCGATCTCAACAATCCCTCAATATTGTTTTCCGGGATCCGGAAACGCGCCTTTATGCCCTGAAACGGTGGGAAGCCGTTTCAGGTAAACATTTCCAGGCGCCTTCGCAGTTTGCAGCAAGTCATTTCGTTCGATGCTTTTGAGCCAGGTTTTTATGGTGTCCTGCCATGCAATTTCATAGCAAAGGCCAAGCTGATATCTCGAAAGAAGCTTCTGGAGCTTCGAGTTTTTTCAAGGTTTTCCCGTCCTTCCTGAAACTTCGTTTCAGCGACCCCAACCTCGAAAGGGCTTATCAGGACGATCATTTTCAGAAATCGATACTTCCGGTCCGGGTCAGCCTTTTGCTTGCCATAGGCCTGTATGCGGTATTCGGCATACTCGACAGCCAGATAGTTCCGGACGTGATGTATGAGTCCTGGATAATTCGATATGTAATTTTCTGTCCACTTACGATTCTTGTGTTCTTCCTGTCTTACATGAGGAGCTTTCAGGCTTACCTAAAGGCAAGTCTCATGATAATGGGATTTGTGGGTGGAGCGGGCATAGTGGTGATGATCGGTCTGGCCAACCCACCAGGGAGTGACCTCTACTACGCAGGTCTAATCCTTACATCTATATTCTATTTCATCTTTCTCAGGCTGGATCTGGTTAGCGCCTCGATACTGGCTTGGTCGATCTTTTTCCTGTATCTGTTGACCGCTGTGTGGGTAAAAGGTGTTTCAACTTATATCCTGATCAACAATACTTTCTTTTTTATGGCTTTTAATCTGGCTGGCATGGTGGCGTGTTACCGAATTGAGAGGTATATGCGCTCTGATTTTCTTCAGCGCAGGACGATTATCGACCAGGCTGAAAAGCTGAACATGATTTTCGATCATACTCCCGTTGGGATAATGCATTTTGATTCAGATGGTGTAATCACTGCATGCAATCCTAGTTTTGAGAAGGTCTTGGGATCTAGCAGGGACAGGATAGTCGGTCTGAAAATGCTGTCCGACCTGAAAGATGTCCGTGTTATCGAGTCTGTAAGAGAATGCCTCAAAGGCGTCGCTACTTCCCATGAGGGCAAGTATGTGTCAGTAACCGCTAACAAGGAAGCTGTTGGCAAGGCGGTTTTTTCTCCCACCTTTGACGGTGAAGGAAGAGTGACCGGTGGAATAGGAATTATAGAAGACATAACGGACAGATATAATGCAGAACAGGCATTGCGTAAGAGTGAGCTTAGCTACAAGTCTCTATATTCGATGATGCGTTTGATGTGTGACAATGTTCCGGACCTGATGTGGGCAAAGGATCTTGACGGGAAGTTCATATTTGTAAACCGCGCAATGATTGAGAGGCTCCTTGGCGCAAGAGACACGGATGAGCCTGTTGGAAAAAACGACATGTATTTCGCTGAGCGTCATCGTCTGGAGCGCCCAGATGATCGTGAGTGGTTCACTTTCGGTGAGATATGTGTGAATTCGGATGAGGTTATCATTTCGATACGAAGGCCCGAAAAATTTGATGAATTTGGAAATGTCCGTGGGCAGTTCCTTTTCCTTGACGTCTACAAGGCTCCATTTCTGGATGAAAATGGAATCATGATCGGAACTGTGGGTTGTGGGCGCGATGTGACTCGGGAGAGGCGTCTCGAGAAGGAGCGCCAGAGAGCCATCGATGCTTTGATAGAGAGTGAGAAGAAGTTCAGATTCATCACGGAATCTGTGGCGGATAGTGTGTGGATGATGGACCTCGACTTGAGGACTACCTATGTCAGCCCATCAATCGAAAAGCTTCTGGGATTTACTCCAGAGGAGAGGAAGAGGCAGTCCATTGAAGAAATGTTGACCCCGGCTTCCCTCGAGAGAACTAAAGCCATCTTCAGTGAGGAAATGCGCAAGGAGATGGAAGGAGGGCATGATCCTGATCGGAATATAATTGTCGAGGTTGAGTACTTTAAAAAAGACGGGTCTTTTACATGGGCTGAGAACAACATAAGGGCTATCAGAAATTCGGAAGGTCTCATAACGGGACTGCTCGGGCTCTCCAGGGACATCACGGAACGAAAACGTGACCAACTGAGGCTTGAGAAACTCAATCACTGCCTCTTGTCCCTCGGTTCGGATTACAGGACCAATGTCTCCAAACTGACTGCCTTATGCGGAGAACTTCTCGAAGCGACATGCGCCCTGTATACCGGGCTCAATAAGGGAATCCTCTTTGCGACCGGACAATGGAATACCCCGCCTGATTTTGTTCCCGAAGATAATCCTGAAGGGCACATATGCTACGATGTTGTAAGAGAGAACCAGAAGCTTCTGTTGATAAGAAATCTTCAGGACTCTATTTATGCGGTGACTGATCCGAATGTCTTGAAATTCGGTCTGCAGACCTACATGGGATCGGTAGTGCATAGAAGCCAGAAACCCTATGGGTCCCTTTGCGTTGTTTTTCAGAGGGACTTCATTCCCACTGAGGACGAAAAACACATCATCCAGATTGTGGCCTCCGCCATCAGTAGTGAGGAAGACCGTGAGATGTCAGCCTCACAGTTGCGTCAAAGACAGGCCATGGAGCACCTTTTGCTTGAAATATCCGGAGCCTTCATCAGCGTAGCTGCCGCTGACATAGACAGGGCTATTGATGAATCCCTTATGAACATAGGGGTCTTCTGCGGGGTGGATAGGAGTTATGTGTTCCTGTTTGACTATTCAAGCCGAAGCATGAGCAACTCCCACGAATGGTGCGCAGAAGGAGTCAGTCATGAGAAGCTGAGCGTTCAGGGCCTACCCATGGAGAAATTAAAGGCCCTGATGGCAAGTCTGGAAGCCGGGCAGGACGTTCATGTGCCTGATGTATCAAACCTCGGAGACGAGTGGGGTGCTGAACGTAAAACGTTTGAGGCCCAGTCCATAAAGTCACTGGTGATTGTGCCCATGTTCCAGTATGAGAGCCTGATGGGATTTGTGGGGTTTGACTCAGTTAGGGCTAATCGTGTCTGGGAGGAGTGGCAGGTAACATTGCTGCACATGTATGCTGATCGTCTAGATCGGAAGAGCGTCGTGTAGGGAAAGAGTGTAGATCTCGGTG
>CALDNG010000215.1 GCA_937915285.1 uncultured Desulfomonile sp.
TTTAAGAATTACCGGCCGTGATGTCATATACGTCTGCGCTTCTGACGCTCATGGAGCCCCAATAGAAATAAACGCCTCGCGCCGAGGTGTCTCGCCACAACAGTTGGTGAACGAGTTTCATGACAGACATTATGCTGATTTTAGCCGTTTTGAAGTCGGTTTTGATGAATTTTACACCACTGATTCCGATGAGAATAAAAAGCATTGTGAAATAATATACTTAAGGGCCAAAGAGAAGGGGAGCATTTCTGAAAGAGATATAGAGCAATTTTATTGTGATTCATGCAAACGTTTTCTCCCTGACCGTTACATAAAGGGGATATGTCCCAAGTGTGGCGCCTCAGATCAGTACGGTGATGTGTGCGAATCGTGCGGAGCCATTTACAGGCCTACGGAATTGACTGAAGCACGTTGCGCACTGTGTGGAGCGCCTCCGGCAATGAGGACGTCCAAACACCTGTTCTTCAAACTCGACGATTTCTCAGGTTTTCTCAAGGAATGGACTTCTACCCCAGGAAGACTGCAGGACGAGGTTCGCTGTTTCGTGAACACCTGGATAGAGCAAGGCCTTAAGGATTGGGACATTTCCCGTGATGGGCCGTATTTTGGGTTCAGGATTCCAGGAGAGGAAGATAAATATTTTTATGTCTGGCTGGATGCCCCGGTAGGTTACATAGCTGCAACCGAACGCTACTGCTCTGATAAGGATGACAGAACAGTTGAAGAATACTGGCTTGATCACAATTCCGAAGTCGAAATTCACCACTTCATCGGAAAAGACATAGCATATTTTCACACTCTGTTTTGGCCTGCAATGCTAAAGGGCGCAGATTACAGGCTACCTTCAGCAGTCCATGTTCACGGTTTCCTAACAATTGACTCCAGAAAGATGTCAAAAAGCCGGGGCACGTTTATAACGGCACGTCAATTTGCCGACAACATTAATCCATGGTATCTGAGATATTACTATGCGACGAAACTGAACGATTCAATCGAAGACGTCGACCTGAATGTAGAAGAGTTCGTGAACAGGACCAATGCTGAGCTGGTCAACAACATCACTAATCTGATTTCAAGGTCGATCGGTTTCATAAACAAAAGACTTGAATCAAGGCTCGGCCTTCTGCCCGAAGACTCGCAAGACTTCCAGGCTCAGGCATTGGGTTTGATGAATGAAATATATCACGATTACTCTAACCTGAAGATCTCGGCCGCCACGAGAAAGATCCTGGCTATATCGGACATGGCCAACAATTATGTGCAACACACCGAACCATGGAGTTCTATAAAAACTGACCCCGAAAAAGCCAGGAATGACCTCACCCTTGCCATAAATTGCGTCAAATTGATTGTCATAGCTCTCAAACCCATTTTGCCTTCATATTGTTCGAAAGTAGAGGAGATTCTTGGTTTGAGCCAGTTGCAGTGGTCTGACGCTAGCTTCGACCTGATAGATCGACCAATCGGAAGATTCGACAAACTTATAGACCGGCTTGAGCCTGGGGCTTTCCAGACTCTTGTTACAAACGTAGGTCAGGCTGAGGAAATAACCACAGATGCCCCTAAAATAGACTACGTTCCTTTCAAGGAAGAAATTACGATAGACGATTTTGCGAAGGTTGATCTTCGCACAGGCCTGGTTTTGTCCGCCAGCGCAGTAGAGGGTTCAGACAAGCTA
This sequence comes from uncultured Desulfomonile sp., assembly GCA_937915285.1. Lineage (GTDB taxonomy): Bacteria > Desulfobacterota > Desulfomonilia > Desulfomonilales > Desulfomonilaceae > CAITZA01. Next base: position 1,679 of record CALDNG010000215.1, read on the forward strand.
CTGAGACTGGAAGTGGACTTAGGTGTTGAAACCAGAACGATATTTGCGGGGATACGAGAATCATACAAGCCTGAGGATCTTGAAGGCAAAACATTGATCATAGTCGCTAACCTCAAGCCCCGTAAAATGAGATTCGGAGTCAGTTCCGGGATGGCGCTGGCCGCAATCGGACTTGACGGTAAGCCGATCGCTCTAGGGCCCACTGCCGAAGTTGCGAGGGGTTCCGTCGTTAGATAATTTTCTGGGTTCGACATATTTCGGATGACTAGACTTCGATGAAATTATTATAATACCGGCTAACAGGATTCGCTGTTACGGTCTGACGCAGAACGATTATTCAAGCGCCGAAGAGGAGGAATCAAAAATGCCTGTAAAAATCCAGTTACGTGAAGACGAGATCCCGCGTGAATGGTACAATGTCGTTGCGGACATGCCCACTCGGATGCAGCCACCGCTTCATCCAGGGACATTCCAGCCCATCGCTCCGGAGGACCTGGCTCCCGTATTTCCGATGAATCTCATCGAGCAGGAAGCCAGCACTGAGCGCTGGATCAAGATACCTGAAGAAGTCCTCGAAAAGCTCCTCATCTGGCGTCCCACTCCTCTATATCGCGCAGAAAGACTCGAAAAATATCTAAATTGTCCCGTAAAAATTTATTACAAGAATGAAGGGGTCAGCCCTGCTGGAAGTCATAAGCCTAATACGGCAATCCCTCAAGTTTACTACAACAAGCAGTTTGGTGTGAAACGCATAGCCACTGAAACGGGCGCCGGCCAGTGGGGCTGCGCCTTGAGCTTTGCCTGCAGCCAGTTCGGACTCGAGGCAAAGGTTTACATGGTGAGGGTTAGCTATGAGCAAAAGCCCTATCGTCGGTTGATGATGAACGCTTGGGGGGCCACATGTATTCCGAGCCCAAGCACAGAGACGGAAGCTGGTCGTAGCATTCTAGCGCAGGACCCGAATTCACCCGGGAGTCTGGGCATCGCCATCAGCGAAGCTGTCGAAGATGCAGTCACCAGTGAAGCTTTTGGACGTCCTCTAACCAGATATTCTCTAGGTAGCGTCCTCAATCACGTCCTACTTCATCAGACGGTCATAGGACTTGAGGCAAAAAAGCAGTTAGAACAGACGAATGATTATCCGGATGTAATTATCGGGTGCGCAGGTGGCGGAAGCAACTTTGCCGGCATAGCCTTCCCGTTCATCAGGGACAAGATGGCTGGAAAGAAGATCGACATCCTGGCAGTTGAACCGATGTCCTGTCCGACGCTCACCAAGGGCCCGTTTGCGTACGATTTCGGAGACGCAGTGAAGATGACACCCCTTTTGCCCATGTTCACGCTAGGACACGCTTATGTGCCAGCGCCCATTCACGCCGGTGGACTGAGGTATCACGGAATGGCCCCCTTGGTAAGCCAACTGGTTCTCGACGGTTTGGTAGAACCTCGTGCTATCCCCCAATTGGAGACATTTGCAGCCGGTGTTGCCTGGGCCAGGACAGAGGGTTTCATCAGCGCCCCGGAAACCAACCATGCCTTGGCTGCCGTCATCCAAGAAGCCCTTAAAGCCAAGGAGGAGGGTAAAGAGAAAACCATTCTTGTAAACTGGAGTGGACACGGCATTATAGATCTGCCGGCCTACGATTCTTACTTTCAGGGAAAACTGGTAGACTATGAAATGCTTCAGGATGACATAGATTGTTCTCTGAAGTGCTTGGAAGAGTATCCAAAGCCTTCGCTGTAAACCAGTCTCAGGCGCTGCAAAATGTAGCGCCTGTTTCACTGATCCCCTGGAAAAACATCCGATGACAGATGAAAAGGATTTGAGTTCAAAAGAAATGAGATGTCCGCGACTGGGCGGACCAGTCCAGTTATCTTATTGTGAAGTCGAGAGTTCTGGTAAGCCTTGTCTCAAAATGATCAGTTGTTGGTCGCCTCAGTTCGACGTAACAACAATGCTCGCAGAAAAAATGGGGCCTGAAAATATGGAGGCCTATTTCAGTAAACAGGTCAAGCCGAAGGTTATCACGCTGATAGAACTCATAGAACAGGCTCGGAAAACACTTAAGGACACCAGTAAAGAATCATGAATTTGTCTTGATTTGAACGATTCCTCAACAAAAAAATGGAATATAGAATATGTCAATAAAAGAGGCAGAGATTCTGATTCGACAAAAAATGACAACCCGGGGAATGTCTGAACACGCCATAGACATTTTCTTATCCCAGGTTCTCGACATAACCTGTGGTAACTGTAGCCCTCCACATGATCTGAGAAACCTGTACGCTCCTGACTCAAGCCTGCTGCTTGATCCACCGCCTGATCGCGAGCAATCGCTGGAGCTTGAAAGGCGTGGGGAAAACCTGTTGGGTTCGGTTGTCATAATCAAACTAAATGGTGGTCGCAGCACTACAATGGGCGGCAATGTTCCCAAGGGCATACTGGTTGCGAAGAACGGCCTGAGTTACCTGGACATCATCTGTCAGCAGATCGAGGCTTTACGTCGGATTTGGCGGGTAAACATACCTCTGGTACTCATGAACAGTTTCTTCACAGACGCTCTGACCCATCAGGTACTTCTCCAGAATGGATTTTCAGCGATCACGTTCGTACAAAAAGAAGTCCCCAGACTCCTGGAGGACAGCTTCTATCCGTTGGAAACCGGAACGGATGATGACTGGGCCCCACCCGGACATGGAGACATCTATGATAGCCTGAACGAGACAGGTGCGCTCGACGCATTGCTGGAACAGGGTATTCACTGGGCATTCATATCCAATATAGATAACCTGGCCGCCTCGCTCGATCCATGGATCCTTGGACTGATGGACATGAAATCCATCGACTTCCTGCTGGAAGTTACGGATCGGACCGATGAAGACCGCAAGGGCGGCACTCTGGTCGTCAACACGGATCGTCTGGAGTTGCTTGAGATTGGTCAGGTCCCAGATGATCAACTCGACCTGTTCATGGATATACAAAAATTCAGGGTCTTCAATACCAACAACGTGTGGGTAAATCTCGATGCGCTCAAAAAACTGCTGCAAGACCAGGCTGTCAGGCTCCCTATAATACAGAACAGAAAAAACATTCGAGGAAAGAACATCATTCAGCTTGAAACTGCGATGGGATCGGCCATGGGGTCATTCAACAATGCCCGTGGACTAAGGGTCGGCAGGGACCGTTTTTTCCCGACAAAAAAAATCGAGGACCTCTTCGTTCTGCAGTCGGACGCCTGCGTCATAGATGAAAACCACCGGATAAAACGTAACCCGAAGCGGCCCAGCGAATTGCCTCTTAGACCGCAGGTGAATTTTTCCCCTGATTTCATCAATTCCCCATTGAAGATTCCCGAAAAATTTGCCGACTGGTCAACCCTCTCTTTGGTCGAGGCCGAATCCTTGACCGTTTCCGGTCCCGTTTTCTTCGAGTCCGACGTAACAATTAAGGGTAAGGTAGTTATCAGATCTTCTGAAAATTCTGACTGTGTCATACCGAAAGGATCCATACTGAAAGACACTGAGATCATTTGCTGATAGAATGGCATTCGACAGGGGCACGACTCCGTATTCATGAACTTTTGTCATTCTTGATTAAACAGTAATAGAGTCAACAACTCATAGAGGCTCTAGGCGAGGAGACTATTAACATGCTGCACTGTGTGATAATGGCGGGTGGCAGCGGGACGCGGTTCTGGCCCCAGAGCAGAAAACATCAACCGAAGCAACTACTTAATATTGTAGGCGAGAAAACTATGATTCGTGCCACGGTTGAGAGGGTCCTACCTTTGATACCGTTTGACAGAATGCTTGTAGTGACCGGTGGATCTCATGAGGAAAAAATAAGGGCACAACTGCCTGAAATAGATTCAAATTCCGTGGTGGCAGAGCCGATTGGAAGGAATACTGCTCCGTGCATCGCATTGGCTGCTTACAAATTGAGGAAAATCGACCCTGAAGGAGTCATGGCAGCTTTACCGGCGGACCACCTCATAGGACAGGAGCGAGAATTCATTAAAGCGCTCCAGTCAGCGTATAATATGGCGCTTGAGACCCAGAGCTTGATCACATTCGGAGTGATACCAGACAGACCCGAGACCGGATACGGCTATATACAGAGGGGAGAGGTTGTATCGGAAAATGATGGGTTCCAGGCCTACAAGGCGCTAAGGTTTGTAGAAAAACCCGATCTAAAAACGGCGCAGTCCTATTTGGCAAAGGGGGACTACTTGTGGAATAGCGGGATGTTTGTCTGGAAGATCTCCACAATAATAGAGGCCTTTGAGAGATATCTCCCTGCGTTGAGCCGTGCTATGGAAAATGTTGCGCCAGCGCTGAATACGGATGCAGAAGCAGAGGCAGTCAATCAACTCTATGAGGAGTTACCGGACATTTCAATAGATTACGGAATACTTGAGAGATCAGAACATGTATTGGTAATTCCAATAGACGTCGGCTGGAACGATGTCGGGAGTTGGACTTCACTTCAGAATGTATGGAACACAGATGAGGATGGTAATGCGGTGAAGGGTCAAACACTGAGTCTGAGATCATCGGGCTGTGTGGTTTCTTCACCACAAAAATTGACCGCTCTGGTGGGTGTTCAGGACCTCATCATTGTAGATACGCCGGACGCAATCCTGGTCTGCCGCAAGGACAGCGCTCAGGACATCAAGCAATTACAAATACTACTCAGAGAAAGAGGATATCAGGGACTTTTGTGATTCCAGACACGAAGAAATTGCTTTTATTTCGTTTTTGAATTTATTTGATTGAAAAGAGGTTGCTATGAGCCAGATAAATCCTGAAGTAAGAAAAAGTTTTAAGGCCTATGATATTAGAGGGAGAATAC
>CALDNG010000216.1 GCA_937915285.1 uncultured Desulfomonile sp.
ATGACTTGTCGGTTTCAGATATTGCGCCTGCAGTCTTGAACTCCGCTACTGGATCAGTCTTGACGACGTTCTTTTCGTCTTTAGGCTCATCCTCAACCGAGTTTTCAAGTAACTCGGCATAGAAATCAGGTCCGGATTTTTCACCAGGCATGCCAAGGGGTTCCCTCTCGTTTGATTGAGCCGCCGGTTTGGGCAGAGGAGTGTGGGTTGGGTCATATGTAGGGGGTTTTCTTGGCGGAGCGTCCAGATCTATGCTGTCTTTGACGTCCACAGCCATACGCTGAATCTCACGGAATAGTTTGCCCACTGCCCTGGCGGTTTCAGTCAGTTGACGAGGCCCCAGAAAAATCAGGCCCACCAGAATGATTAGGGCCATTTCCCACATCGATATGCCAAACACTAGAGTTCTCCTTCGGTGCTAAAAACTTTGTCCACGGAAAAGAAATCTACATAGTACGGCCCCCCTCCCCAACTTTCAATAAGCAATGAAACGTTTCCGATGAGCGCATCCAGTCGGTTGTCCAGGGATGTGAAACCGGTCTCTGGGTCGATCAGCTTGTCCATCCAGTCTAACGCGTCCGACCTCAGACATATTTTTACCTCAAAGCCCTGACCTGCCTTAATGAGAATTACCTGGCCGCAATGATCATCATCAGCGCTAGAGTCGGGGTGTTTAATGTCATAAAGCTCTACATCGTGACCCCTGATAATACGAATAAGCTCTACACGCCGCATCTCCTGGTCAAACAACTGTTCAGAGAGTTCGAGACATTCAGGGCAAAATATCGGCTCATCGTCCGGAAAGGTGGCCTCTGCAAGTCCACATACCTTGCATACCGTCTCAAGCTGGTTTTCCGCCATTTGCAGTCTCCTTTTCCGCCATCCAGAAGTCCCTGGCGTTTAACATGTCCATGAAGGCTGGCCTCACAATCTGCTTGATAATGAGAACCAGGCCTATATAATCCGTTGTCAGTCATAACAAGGTCGCACTATATACCTGGAAGCAAGTCAGGACAATATTCGCATTATGCCTGCTTCAAACACCAGCGATCTTATCATTTCAGGAAAGTTCTGAAAAGGAGAACATTTTGTTGCGATACGTTATTAATAGCCTGTTGTTAACCCTGTTTTGTTCAACGATAACATTTGGAGGGGATGGGCCCAGAATGGAATTTGACAGGCTCAGGCACGATTATGGCCGCATATTGTATGGACAGACCGTGACAGCCGAGTTCCCGTTCGTGAATAGCGGAAACCAAACCCTTATAATAAAAAATCTGCATGCCACATGCGGTTGCGCCAAGGCAGTGGAAGGCAGCAGGGAAATACCCCCCAAAGGTTCGAGCAAGATTGTTGCATCATTTGACACTGATGGTCTAAAAGCAGGGCGAAAAGAGAAGAGTATCATGGTTAGCACTAACGATCCGTCAAATCCGGTCATCAAACTCACCTTATTGGCGGACGTCATTCGAGAGCTTGCCATAGATCCCCCCACGTTAGGAAAAAAGATCGACGCCCAGGTCGAGAAAGTGACATTTCCTGTCAAGATGTCGAATTCATCAGACAAGACCTATAGTATCACCGGTGTAAAAACCCTTCCGGGAGAGCCTGAAGCGGCTATCAATCCGTCCAGGGTAGTCATAGAGCCACACAAGGAGGCTTCATTCGACATAGTTGTTAAACTCGGGCAAGATCCAGGCAGAGCTTTTTACTCAGGGAAAATAGATCTGATGACCGATCACCCAAAAGAATCGGATACTGAAATTAAATACCTTGTTCAGATCGAAAGCAGGAAGTGACCTGACAGGACCAATAAATTGACGTCCGGCGCCAACCCGTTTCAAGGCGCCCGGACGACATGTTCCTGACCGGCGGCGCTCATAATTGGAGGGCGCATAATGTTTTCAGGCGCTACCGAATTATCCTCCCTACGGCTATCTTCGGTCTGCCAGCTTTTACCCCGCAGGTTGTTGATGAACCTCAAGGTCTGATCAACACCGTATTTCCAAGCTACTATGATTGTCGTCAACGACAACGCAAGCCCCATCACTGTGAGGGTTAAAAGTATATAGCCAATCCACTTCCCTCCAAGACTGTCCGGTGAGAGAGGAATAATAAGTAGTAGAAGAATGAAGAACGATTTCGGCAGTGGTCCCAGATTTCCAAGCAATGTCTGAACACAGTCGAGAAATTTCATGAAAACGCTGAAAATTGCCCAGATCAGACCAATTCCAAATATCACCAAAGTGCTCAGTCTCGCCATCAGCACAACCGTTGATGAAACTTCCAGGCCGGAAAAAAGAAAATTCAACTGAAAGAATCTCTCCAACTGCCCCATCAGTTCCCAAACTGCTTGCATGACTCTACCCCATTGGCGCCTTTTCGTAATATATGCTACAATGAATCAGTATGTTCATTAGTTAAGGCGTATTGTTAGGCGTATTAGCTCATATTTTAAATTAATAATCAAGCTAATGATCATAACAATCTGTATATTGGAGACAAATTTATGGTGAAAGAGTTCCGGGTTGTTGACAAAACGCCGATAGGGCCATAGACTCCGGCGTCAGACAACTTTGCATCCCTCATATGACAGGACCGGTTTATTCATGGACGCCAGGAAAATGATAACTCTGAGAATTTCTTTAGTAGCAATCGGAGCTTCAATAATGCTGCTCGGAGCCATGTCATGTGGTCTGAACGATTCAAAGGCAAGTATTGAAGACGCCCGAAGACTCCTGGAGCAAGGTAAGGTCCATCCTGCGCTGGACATATTGGACAAGTTGCTGGAGGCAGACCCTTCCAGCCTACAACTGCTGACCGTGAGGGCCAAGGCCCGTGAGAGGGTATTTGACCTCGAAGGATCCCTTGACGACTATGACACCATTGTAGAAATGGAACCTAACAATGCGGAGATGCTTGAGTTGAGGGGAAGGCTAAAAATCAAGCTTCGCGACTTTGATGGGGCCATGGAGGACCTCACCCTGGCGGACGAGAAGAAACCTGGATCGACTTACATCATTTCTTCCCTGGGGTTGGTCCATTTTTATAAATCAGACTATCAGGAAGCCAGACGTCTTTTCGACCTGAGCGCTTCACTTGATCAGAGGCATGAGGGGGCCTATTTTGGTCGTGCGGCGATTTATGTTGAGGAGAACAATTATGAGGCGGCGATAGAGGAGATGAACAATCTCCTGAAGCTTTACCCTAAAAATGCCCAGGCCTTGTTGAGGCGTGGATTTTCGTATCTCAAGAGTGGTGAGCCCAATAGGGCGCTGAATGATTTTGACAAGGCGTTGGAATATGATTCGGACCTAAAGGAGATTTACTGGTACAGGGCTGAGGCCTACAGGGTTCTGAATGAGCCGGAAAAGGCTCTAAAGGATTATGAGAAAGCGGAGCATGTTGATCCCAATGACGCGATACTATACCTTAATCAGGGAAGCATGCTGGTCATGATGGGAAAGTATAACGAAGCCCTGGAAAAGCTCAGGAGATCCATAGTGCTGGACCCTGACAATCCCCTTCCATACATAAATCGGGCGGCCCTTCAGTTACAGAATGGAAATATCCTGGCTTCACTCTCAGACGTAAACAAGGCTCTAGAATTAAAAAGTGATGATCCTCAACTGCTCACCAAGCGGGCTTACATATTCAAACTAATGGCGCGCCAGGACCGGGCTCTGGAAGATCTGGACGTGGCCCTGAAACTTGATCCCCAAAACCTGGAGAGCCTCCTGCTGCGTGGCAGCCTTTATTTTAACGAGCAACAGCTCGAAAGATCCATCGTTGATCTACAGAAGGCTGTCGATCTTTTTCCTGAGGAACCCTCGGCATATCAGCTACTGGCTGAGGCCTGCCTACGCAAGGGTGACACCCATAAGGCAACCCAATATGCTGAACTCGCTCTCAAAAAGGAACCGTCGTTTGTCCCTGCGCTGATAACAATGGGTGACATACTCATGTCCGATGGTCAGACCGACCGGGCCATCGAAGTCTACTCTAAGGCTCTGAACATAGACCAGAATCATTTTGAAGCGCGACTCAAGCGAGCCAAACTCTTTCTCGAACTCGACAATCACACTCAGGCTCTAGCGGACCTGGAACATGCCGTCAAGGTTTATCCGTACAGCGGAGAGGTATATCAACTAAGAGCTATTTGCTACGAGGTCTTGGGGGATGCCGAGAAAGCGCGGCAGGATTCATGGAAGGCCAGGGTATTTGTTCACCGCTGATGGTTGTTTGGGAAGTTTGTGTGACGGGCTGTTATTCCCGTCACACCGTTTAGCTCAATTTGCCAGGTTTTTTACAAGTTTCTCTCGTCTATGATTCTCTTGGCCTTTCCGATGCTTCGCTCGATGCTGTCTGGCTCGAGTATCTTCACCGGAACATTTATTCCGATTACAGCGTGAATTCGGTCTGAAATCTTCCTGGATATTTCCCCGATCTTCTCTGCGCCCTGACCGTATACAGCAGCTTTTAGTTCCGTTTCCACTGAAATGTGGTCTATGTATCCCTTTTTGGTGAGTCTTATCTGATACTGCGGCTCAACTTCACTGAATTCCATGAGAACCGTTTCCACCTGTGACGGAAATACGTTTACGCCACTGATGATCATCATGTCGTCGGATCTGCCGAGTATTTTATCCATTGTGACGAGGGTTCTGCCGCACTGGCATCTTTCTCTTTTCAGTGCGCAAATGTCCCTGGTTCTATACCTGATCATAGGCATGGCCCTTCGCTGCAGGGCGGTGAAAACCAGTTCACCCTCTTCACCCTCAGCAACAGGCTCCAGCGTGCCAGGATCAACGATCTCAGGATATACGTGATCCTCATTTATGTGAATGTTGTAATACTCACATGTGAAAGAGACTCCAGGTCCCATTAACTCGGTGAGTCCATAATGTTCATACGCGTGAATCCCGCCGCGTTCCTCAATATCTGCACGCATTTCCACGCTCCAGGGCTCGGCGCCGAAATGCCCCGTCTTCAGCGTGGAATTCTTGATGTCCACCCCCATCCTCTCGGCTTTCTCTATTATTGTCATGCAGTATGAAGGAGTGCAGCACAATGCGGTAGTCCCGAAATCCTGGATCAACATGATCTGTCGCTCGGTCATACCTGCCCCCGAGGGGACTACTGCGCATCCAATCCGTATAGCTCCCTGCAGGAAACCTAGCCCTCCGGTGAAAAGTCCCATTCCATAGGCATTCTGAAGAATGCTGTCCGTTCTTACCTCCTGCGCCCATAAGCCTCTGGCCATGCACTCAGTCCATTGATCAAGGTCGTCTGCCGTATATGGACCTGTGATGGGTTTTCCTGTGGTGCCTGATGACGCATGAATTCGAACCACATCTGACAGCGGGACCGCGCACAACCCAAAAGGATAATTGTCCCTGAGGTCAGTCTTGACTGTGAAAGGGAACTTCGCGATGTCTTCGATTTTCTGAAGGTCAGACGGTTTAACTCCCTTATTGTCAAAGGCTTTTTTGTAGAAGGGGATTCTCTCATAAACCCACTTCACCGTCTCCTTCAGTTTCTCCAACTGAAAGGCCTTCATCGCGCCGTCGTTCATGGTTTCGAATTTTTCGTCCCAGTACTTTTTTGACATGCCGGTCCTCCTAAATGACAGGGGTGTTTTGATGTATGATAGATATGATTCAGGAAAGCCGCTAAGGACAGCTAAATTATTAATCTACTTTTCAGTATAATGTCAAAAGGAAAGTTCGGATTGGCATCAAAAAACCATCGTCCTTCCAATATAATAACTTCAGTGGAGTGAAAGAGTGTTGTGCCGTCGTTTCGCGTCAACCCCCTGACGGGGGTCGTATTATTCTGTTGGTGTTTGACACTCAACTGAAAAAACTTCTGCCTTTCAGTCTATCAGTAACAGGTGAGCCCCGAACCTCCCGGTCTATTCGGTGAGGGCTTTGAGCTTGGAGGCGGTGTGCTCTCCGAGGCTATTTTCCAGCACTGGTGTCACGTTTGGACTCCCTGCGTTTCCGGACAGTCTGAAGAACAGATTAATGGGTGTCTTGGATAACTTAGCGGGCTCAGGGTCTCCTTGTTTAGTCTCACCGGCGTCAATACCGAACCTCTTGAGTTCCTTATCCAGTCCTATGATCTTAAGCAGTCCCTCATGTTTCTTCACCAATTCCTTTACGGCGGGTATCTTTCCGATCTGCTCGGGAGGATTGACCATGACCTTTGCCCCTAGCGATGCGTTGAGAGTCTGGCTTCGAAGATCCATGGAGCCTATTATTCCGGATTTGAGGTCACCTCCGACCTGTCGAAGGTTATTTGTTTCCGCCTGGCCTGCGGCTATCCGGAAATCCCCGGATATCTGGCTGAATTCAGGCGAGTTTATTGACGGGTTATTCAACAGGGTCGCCCCCAGGGCGCCTAAAAGGGCTTGGGACTTGGCCAGATTACCCTTGAAGTTCTGCAGTCGTATGACACCCTTTCCTACATGGACCGACAAAGCGCCCTTCATTGTGTTCATGCTATGAAAGTCCTGCAAACGTCCCGAGCACTTGATGGGCGCCTCAACAAAACCTTTTATACGACCATCAAGGGTCAATTCATCCAGATTCATCCCCTTAACCTTGGTTGAGCCGGAAATGCCATCAAAAGTCAGCATGGACTTTTCGGGCCTGATCTGGACCGAATCCAGTTGAAACGATCCATGAGGCTCAAAACCGTTCTTCTCGCGTTTCAGAGTGACAAGACCCCTGATCTTGCCGGAGAGGCCATGACCGCTAAGTTCCGGAAAATAAAGCGATAGTTTCTTAAGGTCGGCTTCTTTCAGATTTATATCCAGATCCGCAGAGTCGCTCTTTTGATCCGATATGGTTCCTGAAGCAAGGATTAATAGTCCCGGAAGTGTGATTGAACCGGAGCCCAGTTTTGTGGCCTTCTTGGAGTATGCGCCTGAAAGGTTGATAGATCCATCCACTCCCTGTTTCTTTTTGAATGATTCCTCAAAAGAGATATCGAGTTGTTTGAGAGGCGCATCCAGATTGAATGAGTATGATCCGCGGGCCTCGTTGATCTTTAAAGCTATTGAGGTTTGTCCAGCTATTCGCAGTTTATCGCCATTGTCCAACCCGAGCGATTTGACTAGTTGCTGATCGATGTTGGCGTTGATGGTAGCCGAAAGTTTTAGCGGACCGGGGGTGATCCCAAGGATGTTACCTTTAATTTTTGCGATTGGAGAAGGTCCGTTATTTCGTCTGAGGTCAAGTTCGGCTTCCTTGATATCCAGACCCTGCGAGTCGTAGTCCAACCTGGATTTGAATGAAATGTTAACGTCTTTCATTACGGACTTGGGACCAGCGGCCGTGACCGTCGTCTCAAAAAAGTCCGCTCCACAAGTAGCGTCAACTCCCAGGGCGCCATTTCCTTTCCCGGCCGTTTGAACGGTCACGCCCTTCAGCCACAAAAGACCCTTCTTTCCAGTCGGTTTAGCAATACTCCCGAGGAAATCAAAAGCCGCTGAACTCATGTCGGCCTTCAATTCAAACTGAGCCTTGGCCAAAGGCCCCTTCACAGAGCCAGTAAATGCCACAGGACCATTGACGTTAAATCCATTCAATGAGTCTAGGTCAGAGAGAATGTTTGACAGAGATTTTAAGGAACAGGCCACATTCAGATCCAGAACTCTCGAATCCAGCCATGGCTGTAGAACAATTCCCGACAGGTTTAAAGAACCTGTTTGATCAATAACCTTGAAGTCTTCAATTTCCAGACGTTCAGAGCCGCCAGTCACCACAAAATCGATAGATGGGCTCCTCAATGGAATCCAGGGCCAACTCGATTGTTTAATATCCTGAAACTTTAGAGCAGCCTTTGCGGCCCAAACCCCGCCCTGGTTGCTATTAACGGAGAGCATCCCATCAAAGGTTCCGCCTTCCCAATTCATTGAGGGATTTTTCAGGAATTGTGTGATCAGCGAGACAGGCGTATTGGAGGCTTCTAAAGTGGTTTCGAATTTTGTCACAGTAGCCAGGTCTGCCGACAGATCAGCTTGGGAAGTCATCTTCAAAAGGGCCGTATCGCTCTTGGTCTGACCAATTAGACCGGAAAGAGAGACTTTGGCGAAAGACCCGGAATGGTAATCGACGCCAATGGTTGCGCCCTTTATATTGAGCTGATCGAGTGCCGAGGCGTAGTCCGGGAGGAAGGTTGACGCCATCGCAAGGTCCGCTATGTCAACAGTTGCTTTAAACTGAGCGCTCTGCATTCCATCCAGGCCCGAATTTAGACCGACAGAACCCTGGACTGCAAATTTTGCGGCGCCATCGTGACCTTTAGTCTGAGCAGCGCCAATCATGTTGACTTTGAAGGTGTTTGGGGCGCCGTCCTGCCTGAGAGTCATTTCTGAAATTGCAATAGATGTCAGGCCGGGTTTCTCGGAATCATGTCGCCTGTCCACAAGATCAAGCGCAACGTCTCTGGCTTTTACCGAATCAATGGACCAAGTCATGGACGGTTGGTGATCCTGTGATCTGGTCTTTTCTTCAATCTGAACCGGATCAGCATGGGACGTGCTGTTCCCGCCGGTGGAATCTGCTCCTAACGGGCCCTGACTCGTGACTGGCAAAGGCACAAATGGGTAATCCTGAAGGCCGTCGGCATTGAGAGTGACAACTGCCTTCACCCCGCTCATTTCAATGGCTGAAATCGACAGCATTCCTCTGAACAGGGCCAGGAGGGAGGGTGTCATTTCAATCTTAGAGATCCGGAGGTTTTCCTGACCGGAGTGCCCGAAGGTGGTAATGTCTGTGGCCACAACTGTGACGGGACCTTTGAGCGAGAGGCCCACTGAAATGGCTCCAATGCCAATCCGGGTGTTCACAGCCTGAGCCAGCTTGGTTTCAATTCCATTCTTGACCCATTCGTTGGATGGAAGGAATATCCATAGGAGTCCAGCGCCTAGGATAAGAAAGAGAACGCAAACGCTCAACAACACCAATACGATTTTCTTTAGATTAGACATGTTTACTTCTTGAAATGGAAAAAGGGTAACGGGTTGTCCGGTTTTTGTGATTTCATACGAAACGCTGACCGCACACGGAACGATGAAGTCTCAACCGAATCATTTTTTCCAGCCCAGAACTTTTATGAACCAGTTATCGAGCATATCCAGGCATTCCTGATTATTACGGAGTCTATGCTTTCCTCCATGAATTATATCCAGTTCCTTGATTCCAGCCGGAGCTTTAGTGAAAAGTTCATTCGCCGCAGATACCGGTATGAGTTCATCCTCGTCGCCATGCGCAATCAATAGATGTTTGCCCTTAAAATAGGAAATCCACCTCAATGGTTCAATCCCTTTAAAAGATTTGATCCAGAGATCTACATTCGGAGGGAAATCAGGATTCCTGATAAGTCCCCGATCCCGGAAATCCTTCAATATCTCCTGAGGGTCCTTTTGAAAAATCTCAAAAGTCGCCGGTGAGCATACCGACGCTAAGGCAAAAACATTTGAGTTGTCCGCTGAAACACAAATTGACGTTGCAGCTCCGCCGCTAAATCCCAGTAGAACTATTCTGGTCTGGTCGACGTGTGGAGTGTTGACAATTTTGTCTATCACGGCCCTCAGATCTCTGGTCCATCCCATCATGTCAAAATCGCCGTCTGATTCACCGCAACCCCTGAAATTGAAGAATACGGCGGCCATTCCCAATCCTGAAAATCTCTCCATCAAGGCCTCGTATCCAGGGTCATCAGCCGGCCGGGCCTCGCCACTGCCCGGTATCCCGTGGCAGATAATCAGTGCTGGATACTGCATTGAAGGCCTGGCGGAAGGAAACATGATTTTACCGCGTATCACCAATCCGTCCGAGTGTACGCTGAAAGATTCCATTTTCCGTTCAGCCTCGGGATCAACACCAAAATTCCCAGGACTCGGTTTGTCAAATCTAAGGGCGTCAAGAAGTTTTCCAAACATCAATCTGATAAGATTAAGTTCCATTATTTTCTCACTTGATATGTCTAGCGCCGAAAGGGTAAAGTTCCGAACCAAATTCATAATTTTTCTCAGCTTGTTAAATACCATAAAATGGTTTTTTATAGAAATCTGCGAATATCCTGGCTCCAGATATCTTTTTTTGGGCCTTGTGAAAACAGTTAAACTAGCTATATTCTCAATGTTATTGTATTAATTGTCTAGTTTGGCGCGTGGAACGGCGAGAGAATGAATCAGGCTAAAATTTTATGTTATATCGCTGTGATGCTGCTGATTCCATTGGGTTTGGCAAGCAATTCATTGTGCGCCCAATCCATGAGGAATGGTCAGGAGGCCTATGAGATTTGCAAACCCGAATTGTCAGGCGCTCAAACCATTGAGATGGGTCACTCGGGAATTTTCGATTGGAAGTGTGATGAAAACCGCGTCAGAGGGGCCGGTTTTTACATAGTTTTCATTAGGCCTACAGGCACTTATGTGCTCCTCAAGGTTCCAATAGGCAAGAATTCCTTCGAATTTACTCCGGACGTAGCCGGCGCGTGGCGCTGGATGGTAATCAATACTGACCCGGACCGTTCAAAACCGGACGTCGAATCTGAACCAGGACATTTTCAGGTAATCAATATCGAACAATAATTGTGGCGCCCAGGACCGATTTGATGTATCAGGATGGACGCTGATCTTGGGGACGCAGCCAAAGGCTGTCGATTTGTCATGCCTCGATCAGGTTTTCACCATGCAGTCGTCCGATCTGTGTGATTTGGCCGCGTGGACGTGCGCATACAAAAATGGCGCCGTTTTGGTCTGATTTGAAAAAAATCTGGAAATTTGCTTGGAACTCAAAATAGAAGTGAATGTCATGAATGGAAGGACAGTAATACCCAACTGTGGGCCACTCCAAAATAACGTATTGATGAAAAGGAGAACATTCAATGAGATTAGGCCTATTCAAGGCAACCCAAAAATCGTTCCCGGTAATAGCGGCATTATTCTTTTTTATTCTGTCATTACCAATTGATGCTATTTCAAGCCCACCTGCGCTGTTAAAACAACTTGATGAGTCCTTTGTACAAGTGGCTGAGAAAGTTACCCCAGCGGTTGTGAACATAAATTCCACCAAGAAGGAGACTTCTAGTGGTGGTGGCGCCGAGATGGATCAATTTTTCAGGAATCACCCATTCAAGGAATTCTTCGGAGATGAATTCTTCAAGAAATTCAAGAAGGGACCAGGTGAAGGACGCGGAGAAATGCGGCCGCAGGGCATGGGATCAGGTGTGATTGTGTCTGCTGACGGGCTCATTCTCACAAATTCACATGTTGTGAAAGACGCTGATGAGATCAAAGTCAATCTTTCTGACAAACGCTCATTCAACGCAAAGGTGATCGGAGCCGACCCTGAGAGTGACATAGCGTTGATCAAGATAGAGGCGTCCGGCTTGCCAATAGCTGAACTCGGGGATTCCAACAAACTTCGTGTGGGAGAGATAGTTTTTGCCATAGGTAATCCATTCGGATTGAACCGAACTGTCACATCAGGAATAGTCAGCGCAACGGGCAGGACCAACGTCGGAATCATAGATTATGAGGACTTCATACAGACCGACGCGGCCATTAACCCTGGTAATTCAGGTGGTCCGCTTGTGGACATAGAAGGTAAGGTCATCGGTATTAACACTGCCATAGCCTCCCGTAGCGGCGGATATCAGGGGATAGGTTTCGCAATTCCTTCGAACTCTGCAAAGCTGATAATGGATGATCTCCAGAAAGGCGGGAAAGTTCGCCGAGGTCTACTCGGAGTAAACATTCAGGATATGAATGATTCTCTGGCCAAATCTTTCGGCAGAAAAGATTCGGAAGGCGCCCTGGTTTCGCAGGTCATCGAAGGCAGCCCCGCTGAAAAGGCCGGGATAAAGTCCGGTGACATAATCCTCAAGTTCAATGGTCAGCCAGTGTCGGGAGCCGCTCAGCTCAAGAACCTCGTTGGACGAGAGAAACCGGGCTCCGATGCAAAACTGAGCATATTCAGGGATAAAAAAGTATTGGATATGAACCTTAAGATTGCCGAGAGAACTCAAAAAGCAGTAGCCGCTGCGACTCAATCTCCATCAGGAGATACGTCCAACGAGCTAGGTGTTGAGATCGAAAAGGTTCCTGCGTCCATGGCCGGCAAGCTGGAACTCAAAGAGGGTGAAGGCATTCTGGTCAAGGACATCAGTCCTGATGGCGCCGGTTCCAAAATCGGCCTGAAGTCCGGTGACGTTATATTGGAAGTTGATGGCAAAGTGGTGAACGATGTAGCCGCTTTCAACAAAGCTGTAGCCGAAGCCAAAAACAACAAGATAATAAGGCTCAAAGTCCAGAGAAACAACGGCAAGATATTCCTGGCCGGAACTCTCGGTTAACCTTGTCGATCTTGAACCGCCATATGGCGGTTCAAGATCAGTCTACCCCTCAAACAATCCATCCTGACTAAAAAAATTCTACTTCCACCTTCATGCCCTTGGACTCCAATGCTTTTTCAAGAAGCCTGACTGCTGTGAGGAAAAGTGACCTGTGCTCATTGGCGCATCCGCTGCGCTCAGTCTCACCGGGAATCAGGGAACTGTCCGTCCTGAATGACCACGAATTGAAATACTCATCGAGAGCATCGGGCCATTTGCCATTCAATGTCCTTGGCATACCATCTACTATTTTAAGGTTGATCTCGGTTTTTACATGAGTTCTGACTATCTTGTTTTCAACCAGAAAGCCAGGTTCATAGCGGCTTGTTGCCAAACGTTTTTCTCCATCAAGTATAGTCGCAAGAATTGGCATGGCAGCGCATTCAACCTCACTCACAAATGCGGTACAAATACTCTGTTATTATATAGGTATATTATGAAGCGATTCAGTTTCCATGCACTTGACAAAATGAAAATATAAGTTTAATGAAACCTAATTTTGAATGAGCGCCTGGCATGCGGTTTATTATTGATATACATAAATAACTGAATGCATGGTCGCCGGAATTGAAGAAGACCTGCTAGGTCTATACGAGGCAACTGAGCGACATTGGTTAGAAACCGCTATATTTTTAAATTGCTGGTCGCTGAGTTAGTGAGAAATTTAGCCCCCAAATTCACATGATGTCCTTGTTTTTGTTGGAGGCTTTCTTATTTTAGGTATTGTTGGGAGGTTTTTGTAATCATGGAACCTTGTCCAGTGCTTGTTAAAGGCAACCGTGAATCAGACAGGCCTTATAGAAAAGTTGACTGCGATCATTATGGAGAGTGTCTAAACACGGCTCTGAAAAGCAGATGGTCAGATTTCTCTTGCAATGAATGTAGCGCATACTGCCGAACCCGTTTTATTGAGCAAGCTACCGGATCGGATGATTATTGGTAAACGCCCGATTGATCCCTCATTAACATTTTGATATAATTCTATTCCTTTTGGGCCCGTTGGAACTGTCAGACGTGATTTGGCGCCTGGACGATTTCCGCAACGGGTCTAATATTATTAACAGCGCTAAAGGAAGCGCATGGAGGATTTATGGGAACGGCGCCGGCAAAAAGACTTTCCGAAAAGGGCTATGACGAGAACAAACTCGGATTTGGAGACATTTTTACAGACCATATGTTGATGATAAGGTATTCGGTGGCTGAGGGTGGCTGGCAGGCTCCGGAAATAAAACCGTTTCAAAATATTGAAATGCACCCTGCGGGGATGGTTTTGCACTACGGTCAACAGGTTTTCGAGGGTCTAAAGGCTTTCGCTGATCCTGATGGCGACGGGATTTTTCTATTCAGGCCAGACATGAACATTGCCCGTTTCAACAGGTCATGCGTCAGACTCTGCATTCCGACAATCGATCCGAAGCTGTTCATGGATCAGATGACTGAACTGATAAGAAAGGATCGTGACTGGATACCTCGAAAAGCCGGAACATCACTTTACATACGCCCGACAGTCATCGCGACTGACCCGCATCTAGGAGTTCGCCCCTCCAAGACTTACCTTTTCTATATTATTCTGTCTCCTGTGGGGGCCTATTATCCAGAGGGTTTTGAACCGGTGAAGATAATGGTCACCGACAAATATGTCAGGGCGGCCATCGGCGGAGTAGGCGAGGCCAAGACTGCGGCAAACTACGCCGCGTCACTGCTGGCGGCTGAAGAAGCCCATGCGGCAGGTTTTACCCAGGTCTTGTGGCTCAACGCAGTTGACAAATCTTCAATTGAAGAAGTCGGAACCATGAATATATTCTTCAAGATAGGTGGAGAGATCGTAACTCCTGCGCTAGGTGGCACAATTCTGCCGGGGGTTACCCGAGACTCGGTCATCACTCTATGCAAAGACATGGGGATGAAAGTTTCCGAGAGATCCGTCACCATAGATGAAGTGGTGCAGGCGGCCAACAGCGGCGCGCTCGAAGAGATATTCGGGTCAGGAACAGCGGCGGTAATTTCACCAGTCAGTCACTTCCGGTTCAAAGAAACCGACTACATGGTCGGCAATGGCAAGACCGGTCCAACTTCCCAGAAACTTTTTGATGAAATCACGGGAATGCAGTTGGGGCGCAGACCGGACAAACATGGTTGGGTTGTCAACATCGGAAAATAGTCTGCAGCCTGATTCTCAAGGCTTATAGAGGATTTACCTAAAGACAGTTAGGCGCCACATAGTGGCGCCTTTCTTGTTTCAGCCCCTCGGGTGATATTTTGAGTGGATCTGTTTGAGTCTCTTCCTGGCAACGTGAGTATATATTTCAGTGGTGGATATGTCGGAATGCCCGAGCATCGCCTGAACCGACCTCAAATCCGCATCATTCTGGACCAGGTGAGTGGCAAAGGAATGTCTGAGAGTGTGCGGGGAAATCTCTTTGAATATTCCTGCGCTGATAGCGTTTTTCTTGATAATCTTCCAGAACGCCTGCCTGGTCATGGGCCTGCCGCGTCGGGTTACGAAAAGGGCTTCACTCCTGTGAGTTCCAATTAGCCCAGGCCTGACCTGGTCGAGATAATTTATGATGGATCTGGCTGCAGGAGCGCCTAATGGTGTGACGCGTTCTCTGGACCCCTTTCCAAGAACAGTCACGCAACCAATTTCAAGATCGACCCTGTAGGTTTCAAGGTTCACAAGTTCAGATACCCGTAAACCGCTGGCGTAGAGTAATTCCAGCATTGTAGCGTCGCGCTTGCCTTCAAGAGTCGTCTGATCGACAGCGTTCAAGAGTCTTTCGACTTCTTCCTGTTCCAGGTATTGAGGGATCTTTTTTGCAAGCCTGGGGGATTCAATATGTTCCGTAGGATTTTGTTGCGCCTGCGCCGTCTCAATGAGGTATCTGAAAAAAGTCTTGATGCAGGATATCTTGCGGGCTACTGTCCGAGGGGC
Source organism: uncultured Desulfomonile sp. (assembly GCA_937915285.1). Classification (GTDB taxonomy): domain Bacteria; phylum Desulfobacterota; class Desulfomonilia; order Desulfomonilales; family Desulfomonilaceae; genus CAITZA01. Next base: position 15,344 of record CALDNG010000216.1, read on the forward strand.
ATAATTTCTACGATAGAGGATTTCCAGGTAAGACAAGATGTCCTCCCTGTCTATCTGATCCACGCTCCTTGCGTGTGATTTTCGGAGCGATCTGAAAAATCCCTCAAGGTCCGACCTGTACGACTGAACACTTAGACCGGCAAGTCCCTTTTCAACTATCAGGTAATCCTGGAAACCTTCAAGTGCAGTGGCAAGGTCATCACTACTGGGCTTGGGCATACGTCTTCTCTATCAAATCAAGATGGTCGTGGAGCTGTTTCCTGATTTCATCGAGTCTGTCAAAGTCCGTAAGCTTCTCGCCATCTGAGTCTACTACATAGAAGATGTCAGCAGCCTGATCGACTTCGGTAGAAATCTTTGCAAGGGACAAATTCAGTCCCAGTTCCGCTATCTTGCGTGTGATGTCATAGAGCAGTCCGGGCCTGTCGTGGGCATAGACCTCGATTATTGTGGCAGAATCCGAAGTGGAATTATCAATTTCCACCTTCAGCGGGAATCGCGGGCTGTAAGCGGACTGAAAAACCCCGCGAGACTGGCGACGCGCTTCTACAAGTTTTTCAACATCCTCCCTGTCAGTAATTACCTTGAAAAAATCACTCTTGAAGTGTTCCCATCTTTCGGGATCGTCAAGGTGTCCCTCAGGTATGTCATTCACATGGAACGTTGTAATGGTGACCTCTCCTATTGAGTGTGTCCAGGCGCTGAGGATGTTGATGCGGTTTGCCGATAGGGCTCCGGCAATTTTGGAGAAGAGTCCCGGCCGGTCTTTCACTATTAGGGTTATTGAACTGTAGCCCGGTTTTGTGTGATCCGTCTTGCTGGCTATAAAATGGTCATCCGCAAAACTGCCATTCCCCGTAGATTTGATGTGACGCTGTATGTCAGTGAAGTGGTCCGCAATGACACCCGGGTAGAAATCCTGCAGGTAGCGAGGGCTGGATTCGGCCAGGAAGACCTCAAGCTCCGGGCCACGGTGTTCCAAAGGCACAAGGTCCTTAACTAGAGCTTTAATTTCCCTGATCCAGTCAGAAAGGCTTTCCCCGTCAGAACCCTCTCCCTCCATGACATCCAGTGTCCTGTAGTAAAGCTCTTCAAGAAGCATACCCTTCCACGAGTTCAGCGCCGTGGGGCCAACAGCCATAAGATCGGCATTGGTAAGCAGCATGAGGAGGTCGAGTCTTCTGCGGTCCATGACATTTTCAGCAAACCTTTGGATCAGAGCTTCATCATGCAAATCTTTCTTGAACGCCAGGTGGGTCATGGCTAAATGGTTTCGTATCAGGAACAGGATATCCTCTATTTCATCAGGCTCCAGCCCTAGTCTCTTAAGAATCGGCCTGGATGCCTGTTCCCCTCTGATTTCATGTCCCGAACCCTGGCCTTTGGCTATATCATGGAACAGACCTGCCAGATAGAGAACCTCCGGATGGTCAAGTTTGGAGAATGTCTGACGCAGGAAGAGGTCTTCTGCGCTGCGTTGGTGAATGTGGAGTGATTGAATGTTCTCTAGCACAGCCATTGTATGCAAATCGACGGTATACTGATGATAGACATCATGCTGTGGTAGAAATCTTATTCGGGCAAATTCGGGGATGAACAATTCCAGGAAACCAACCTTCATCATGCTTTTCATGGCGGTAGCTATGTGGCCTTTTTTTCGGAAAATATTTATGAATAGAAGGTTAGCTTCGGGATCCGACCTGATCTTTTCATTCACCGACGAAAGCCTCGAACGGATGATATCGACGAGCCTGATGTCAAGGTCGCAGCCGGTATCGGATATTTTGGAAAAAGCGAGTATCAGGTCGTTGGGATTCTTGCCGAATTTATCAAGGTTTTTGAAGGATATTCCGCCTGATCCAATGTAAAACGAGTCTCCAAGGTCCAGCCTCTTGACCGAAGAGGCCCATTTCGGTCTCAAAAACAGCCGGGCCTTTGCCAACAACTGACGTCCAAAGAAATCAATGGTGGCCGCATGACGGTAATAGTCACGCATAAAACTCTCGACACCCCGGCGTGAAGGTGTGTCACCATAACCCATTTGATCAGCGATCAGAGCCTGGCTATCAAACTTGAGCCTGTCATCCCTGCGGCCTTCCATGAAATGAAGCCTCGCTCGAACCTCTGACAGAAATTGTGAACCCTTTTGTATTTCCTCAAGAGCCTTGTCACTACAGATCCCGGCGTAGTGAAGATCCTCCAGTCCCTTGCAGCCAAAAATCATTTTTGCAAGCCATGTCAATAACTGAATGTATCTCAGTGATCCCGGACCTTCCTTGAGGTGCGGCTCAAGAAGATATATGGTGTGCCCAAAACGCTCTGAAGACTTCCTGATCTCACCTTCAATGCGCAAATATAAATCGAGTGGATCAGTCTCCGACAAAAGCGTTCTTCTCTCGATCAGCATCCGTCTGAAAATGTGTTCGTCTCCCCAAACAAGCCTGACATCCATCAATGAAGTTAGCACTGCCAGATCCTTGTCCGCCTCCTGTTTACACTCTTCAATCGTCCTGACAGAATGCCCGAGTTCTATGCGGGCGTCCCAAAGCAGATACAGGATGCTCCTTATCCCCCTGTAAATACCCTCCGGAGCATCATCCGGCCGAAGAAAAAGAAGGTCAATGTCAGAGTAGGGACTCATCTCCTCTCGTCCATAACCGCCCAACCCCAGAAGCGCTATCTTGTCCGTCCAGTACCCAAGAAAATGGTCACAAAGCTGAGTCAGCAACGTGTCATAGGCTGAACTCATGTGA
>CALDNG010000217.1 GCA_937915285.1 uncultured Desulfomonile sp.
CAGAAGTGACGCGGCTCAGGACGCAATTCGGGCTATCGCGGGGATGAATATGACTAAACAGGCGATTGCAGTGCTTGACGCCCTGGAATTGCTCGATGGCGCCCGGATAGACGTCCAGAATTCTAGATACGTGGGGTTCATTCGAGACGCTTTGCTGAATAAGGCGCCCGGACAGGTGCTGAACAAATCGGAAATTATTACTGGTGTCCAGGGCGTGGATTATATGGCGCCAGATACCTACCGTCTTGAAATCGAATGGGTTCCCGTGCTACTCGCCGCCCTGGTTTATTCCGGGGACATAGTCCTTGCGATTACTGGAGACAAGCTTGACGCCACAAAGATAGCCACTATGGTGGCCAAACCCATCGATGAACTCATCAATTTCAAGCATGTTGAACGGCCAAAGGAATGGAACATTCCCTCGATAAAGGCGTTACTAGAATTGTTGGACCTGCCTGTTGGCATGGCTAACAACATTACTCAGGGATCGGATGAAGCGGTCAAACAAGTCCTGAAAAAGTCTAACGAATTGATCGGTCAGTTGTTGGCGGCAGAGCAGACCTTTCGTGAGACATTGTTCTTCTGGGATGAACCATTTGTCCAGGGAGACGGTGACAATCTGTTCGGGTCAGACAAGTCGTCCGATGCTATAGAGGACAAAAGAAACTCAATCAGGAAGACCAAGGATTTTCTGGACATCGCTCAGACTTTCAACACTCCAGGGAAGTTCAAGAATTTTAATTTTACGTCCAAAGACATCCAATCTTTGAAATCCGGTCTGGTAGTAGCGGGTAAGATAGCGACCTTAAAAAAGCTTTTGAATGAACTCGCCCCAATGATCTCCTATTTCATTAAGGCGCAGAACTGTTTACCCAAGGATCATGATTGGTTGAAGCTTTCGAAACAGGCCAAAGATAATTCTCTTGCAGCCATTGAATCCATTCTTTCCAAATCAGAGACTGATACGGATGAAATCAAAAGGGCCATAGTTATAGATCTGAATGCTCTCAGGGATGAATACATCAAGGTATACATGGAGATACATGGCAAGCGGCGTCTGGGTGTCGATGAGGACGGTCGCAAGAAACGGCTTTCACAGGATGCCAGACTTCGAAAACTTAACGAGCTAGTTACTATTGATCTAATGCCGACTGGTCAGTTGAGTGATTTCAAGAACCGCCTTGGGTCCTTGAAGTCGTGTTTTTCCTTAACAACCGAAGACATCCGGGAAAACCCTATCTGTCCGCATTGTGGTTTCAGGCCGGTAGATGAGGCTGTGGCAGTTGCGGTTGCCGTCAAGTCAACAGATGAAGGGGAGACACATTACGAGTTCAGAAACGTTTCATTGATTCTGGATGAACTGGATCAGCAAGTGGATCAATTATTCGAGAGTTGGACTGACGCTTTGCTCAAAAATCTCGAAGATCCAACGACACAGGAAAATTTGGGGTTGATCAAAGAGAGCCAAAGGAAACTGATTGGTCAATTCACAAAAAGCAAGACATTGCCTGATCCAATGACGACTGAATTTGTGGAGGCTGTTCAGGAGGCATTATCGGGTCTGATTAAGGTTACTGTCAGGACAGACGATCTAAAATCGGCTCTTAAATCTGACGGCGGGCCGACTACTGTCTTCGATCTAAAGAGGCATTTCGATGACTATCTCGACGTTCTGTTAAGAGGTAAGGACGCAAATCGGGTCCGTATTATTCTGGAATAGAGTAAATTCGCAAGTTTCAATGTTAATGGGTGGCCAAATGAGTCAGGATAAATTGTTCGAACAGAAGAAAGTAGGCCCTGTTACCTGTTTGGGGATGACATTTGAATCCGATGACGCCAGACGCAAGGATTTTACTGACAAGTTGAGAGGAAAACTTAAAGACCCTGAGTTCAGAAAGATAGAGGGGTTCCCGATAGCACGGGATGAAGATATTTTGGCGTTGTCAGATCCGCCTTATTATACCGCTTGTCCCAACCCGTGGATATCTGACTTTATAGAGGAATGGCAGGCTGAAAAGGCTCAAGTCACTGGGAACGATAGCGCTAGAGAAGACCGGCCCTACGATAGGAAACCATTCGCCGCAGATGTGAGTGAGGGCAAGAATGACCCGATTTATAACGCCCATTCCTATCATACCAAAGTCCCGCATAAGGCTATTATGCGATACATCCT
>CALDNG010000218.1 GCA_937915285.1 uncultured Desulfomonile sp.
GTACATCTCGAACTCTTGAACGAAATGTCGAATCCTAGGCGCTCCGAAAAAATTTTGATTTTAAGCAAATCAGTACCTGAACCGCCGGCATTGAAACCGTACGGACGGCCTGAGCTGTAAAGGTCCGTTTCCTGTATGGGATAAAACCCTTCAAACAGGTTGGGCTGATCATCGAGAGGTATACCAACACCGTAGTCTTTAACCGTAATTCTGCATCCGTCAGCGCTCATGTCAGCCCGAACATCTATTCTTCCAGAATCAGGAGTATTCTCCACAGCGTTTCTCAGAAGTCCCCTCACAACTGATTTTAGAATTTGGGAAGGAACTCTGATTACTATTGGTTCCGAGATGTCAAACCTGATGTCGACATCCCTATCCTGCTTCATTCTGTTGACATGGAATTTTTCCTCATCTAACAAATCCTGCAGGTTCGTGAATTCTGTATCAGCCTCTTTTGATGGGAAAAGGCTTAGTATCCTTTGTTTGATGGCATTCAAGGCTCCAGCAAATTCCGGCCTTTCAGTCTCCTCTATTTCAAGAAAATCCTCGAGGTAATCCAGGAAAGAAACTATTGCGCCCTTCTCCTTATAGCCTTTACCTTCGACTATGTGGACAACCTGCTTTTCAATGGTCTTAAGACGGTCCAGGTTTCGGCTAATCCTTTGGAGTGGAAACTGGTTCGGATCAATGTCATGTCTCTCCAGCTTCTTTCTCGTGATCCCCAACGATGCATCAATAATTGCCAGAGGCGTTTTTAGTTCGTGAGACAAGTGATGAAGCATCTTGTCCTTGGCGCGGTTCAGTCGCTGCAATTCTATGTTTGAATTAGCAAGACGTTCGACGTAAGAGGCGTTCTCCAGTGCCAGGGCTACGTTGCTGGACAGGGCCGACAATATTTCCACATCATCGTCAGTAAACAACCCATGGGTCTTGTTTAATGCGTAAAGCGCTCCAAGGCTTTTGTCGGACGTCTGAAGAGGCGTGCAGACCATGTTCCTGGTGTGAAATCCTGACTTGTTCTCAACCTCCCTGTAAATCCTTGGGTCATTAGCCGCATCATTGATGAGAGCCGGTTCACCTCTATCGAAGACCCAAGCGCATACCCCTCTGTCTCTCGGTATTCTTATTTCCTCTCTAGCTGAAGCCAGAAAACTCTGCTTGTCCTGAACGGTTCGCCAATAAAAATCGTCCCTGTCTTCATCATAAAGCAGGACCCCGGCGCCTTCGCAGTCGATCACATGCTGGACTTCGCTCACTATAACACTGAGGAGTTCATCAAGATTGGTTGTGGAAGCCAAAGCCTTTGATGCGTTGAGGAGCAACAGGAGTTTAGCAGGGTCGAATTTTTGGTCGAGCGCAAGGTTTTGCGATCCCGGGGTTTTATGGGACTCTCTTTCCTCAAATGATCCGGAAGAGTCTGGATTTTGCGATCTTGTATTTTCGCTTGTCATCACCCCTCACGAAGGTCGAAAATTATGATCAGGGCAACATTGCGTGGCGTCAGCGGCAAAAGTCTAGTGGGTAACTCGACCTACGGTCAAAAGCCCATTTGCCGGCCGATTAGCCTCCACCTCATCGCAAAACAGTCTGGCTGCATTGGCTATTCCATAAGCGTTAAGCCCCAGATCATTTAACAACTCGGACCTTGATCCGTGTTCAATGAACAAATCCGGTATTCCCATTCTCAAGGTTCTTATGTTGGAAAGACCCTCATCAGCAATCAATTCAAGGACTGCGCTCCCGAAACCACCAGCCACCGTTCCTTCTTCTATTGTTATCACTCTTCCACATGATGAGGCTGTGTCCAGTATCAGTTCCTGATCCAGCGGCTTTACAAACCTTGCGTTTATCACAGCGGCCGATATTCCCTGCTTGGACAGAATCCGGGATGCTGCCAGGGCCGGCTCAACCATGGAGCCAATAGCTATAAGGCACAAATCCTGTCCCTCTGACAGCAATTGAGCCTTGCCAATCTGAAGCCCCTCTGGAGTGTCTTTCATCCTTATTCCAGTACCCTGCGACCTCGGATACCTTATTGCGCATGGCTTTCCACTCTTAATGGCGGTGTATACCATATCGGCAAGCTCGTCTTCATTTGCGGGAGCCATGATGGTTAGGTTGGGTATGCTTCTGGTGAAGGCGATGTCAAATACGCCGTGGTGCGTAGGACCGTCTTCTCCAACTATTCCAGCTCGATCCATGGCAAATACCACCGGCAATCCCTGCATGCATACATCGTGGATCAAATGGTCGTAACCACGCTGAATAAATGTCGAGTAAATAGCCACAACCGGCTTCAAGCCTTCAAGGGCCAGACCCGCAGCAAAAATCACCCCGTGTTGCTCGGCTATCCCGACATCAAAAAACCTCTTTGGAAAAAGCTTTCCAAAATCTGCTAAACCGGTCCCGTATTCCATGGCAGCCGTAACGGCAACGATTCGGGCGTCCTTTTCGGCCATTTTTACCATCGACTGGCCAAACACTGTAGTATAGGAAGGTGGTCCTGCAGACTCCTGAGTCTGGCCTGATTCAATCTCGAATGGTCCTACACCGTGAAACTTGCACGGATTATCTTCAGCCCGACAATATCCCTTGCCCTTGCATGTTATTGCGTGGATCAGAATCGGTTTCTTCAAACGTTTAACATTGGTAAAGGTATCGACCAGATGCTTTATCTGATGGCCATCAATAGGCCCGACATAATTGAAGCCCAGGTCCTCAAAAAGCCGCCCCGGAGTTATAAAACCTTTTAGGGCATCCTCGAACTGTTTGGCCAGACCATACATCGACCGCCCCATGACGCCAGGTATATTTTTCAGCAGATTCTTCAGGTCATCCCTGAACCTGGTGACCAACTGGCCGGTCATTATTCTGCTTAGATACGCCGCCATGGCCCCCACATTGTGGGAAATCGACATTTCATTATCATTAAGAATGATGATCAGGTCTTTTTCTGCAGCCCCTGCCTGGTTGAGGCCTTCATATGAAACACCACAGGTAAGCGAGCCATCCCCAACGACTGCGATAACCTTGTGATCATTGCCGCTGACACATCTGGCTTGAGCCATTCCAGCCGCTACACTTATTGCATTTCCCGCATGACCGGTGTCAAAGAAATCATAATAACTCTCCTGACGCTTCGGAAAACCTGCAATTCCGCCCCTTGTTCTCAAGGTGTGGAACATGTCACGCCGGCCGGTGAGGATCTTGTATGCATAGGCCTGATGCCCAACGTCAAATACTATTCTGTCCTTCGGAGGGGAAAATACTTTAAGGATGGCCAGAGTCAACTCGACCACGCCAAGAGACGAAGCCAGGTGACCGCCTCGAACCGAGACTGTTTCAATGATCAGGTCTCGAACCTCCTGAGAGAGAGTTCTTAGTGAGTCCAACGAGAGGTTCTTCACGTCCTCCGGGCTATCTATTGTCTTAAGAACGGATTCCTGAATATTACATATGTCCTTGTTCATCTTGTGTCCACACCGGTTATTTGGAGCGTTCTCCCATGTATAACGCCAATAGTTTCAGGTATAACGCCTTGTCTCCAAAGCCTTCAATTAAATCAATCGCCGAACCTATCTCCGAATTCATCAATTGTTTGGCCCCATCTATTCCGAGAATTGAGGGAAAAGTCGCTTTGCCTCTTTTTTCGTCCTTTCCGACATTCTTACCCAAATCGCTAGATCGGCCCTCATAATCCAGAACATCGTCCCTTATCTGAAATGCTATTCCAAGCTTTTCACCGAAAAGTCCCAGTAACTCGACTTCTTCTTTGGTCCCACCACCCAAAATCGCCCCTGATTTGATAGAGGCGCTTATCAGGCTTGCCGTCTTATTCTTCATTATAAATTCGATCTGCTCTGAATCAACCTTTTTGCCTTCGCTAAGCATATCGACCACCTGGCCAGCTATCAATCCAGATGATCCTGAAGCTTTTGCCAGACAGCCTGTCGCCTTTAACAACCTTTCGGTTGGCAGGGTTCTCATTGCCGGACCGGTAAGCATGATCTCAAATGCGAGGTTTAAAAGAGCGTCCCCGGCCAGAATGGCTACAGCCTCACCAAATACCTTGTGGGCCGTTGGTTTACCCCTACGAAGATCATCGTCGTCCATGGCCGGCAAATCATCGTGGATCAATGAATATGTATGTATGCATTCAATCGCAACAGCCAAGGGCATGACCGTCTGTATTGAGCCTCCCACGATCTCTGATCCAATGATGGCCAGTATCGGTCGAATCCTCTTTCCCCCGGCAAACAGACTGTAGCGGATGGCCTCATGAAGGATGCCGGGTTGTTTTTGCTCCCCGGGAACCATGACGTCAATGGCGGAGTCTATCAGGATTTTCTTCTCAGCAAGATACGAGGCAAGTTGCTGGTTCAACCTGGCGCACTACTCACCCTTTGAAAAGGGCGTCCTTTCCATGCTCGACAAAAGTTCCTCCACTCGACCTTCAGCAAGGTTTAACATCGAAAACAAGGACTTTGAAAGCCCAACGCCCTCCTCAAAAAGAGTCAAACTCTCATCCAGACTCAAACCGCCTGTCTCCATCTTTTCAACAATAGACTTGAGTTTTTCAAAGGTGATGTCGTAACTCTCCACCTTCTCAACATTCTCATCAGACTGTTTCTGGTCGCCTTGCGGGATTTTTCGAGCCATTTATCGCCTACTTCTCTATTTCACCCGTGATTATTTTTCTTTGCCTTCTTTGGTTTCTTCGCTGCTTATGAGTTCGCTCAACTCTCTTTTTGCAGCTATCGAGGCAGGATCAACCTTGAGAGCCTTCAGGAAATTGGCTTGAGCCTGATCCATTCTCATAAAGAATTTCTTGTGGATGAAGCCCTCGAGATAATAACCTTCGGCAAGGTTCTGAGGCAATGAGTCCACAAGTTTCTCCCTCACCCGATTCGATAGCTGAACGTCCTCCAGGGCGGTCTTCACGTACTGAGCCGGAAAGTTTTGATGAAGTCGCGCCTTGATTTTTGCCTTGGCTGTTTCGTGCAGCACATCAGCGTAAAGAGAAGAGCTGATTAGACCGGAACCTTCCAGAATATCCCTGGCCTCATCGAACAAGTCTAGAGATTCCAGGTAATGAGACCGCTCCGCTAACGACTTACCCGCGCCAAAAAGCCTGGAGGCCTGCACATCGGACGAAACAGCCAACTGGGCTTGAACCGAGTTTTGCGGAGGAACTATTCCCACGACTGACAGCAAAAGACCGATCAGGTAAAAGAATTTCAATTTTAAGAAACCTGTCATCAATAAAATTACATTTTAACACATCTTCCATAATAAGCTAAGATTTTACTCAGTCCATGGGCTAATCCCGGAAAGGAGAGCGGGCTTTTTCCAAGATATTATTCTCATGGAACATTTTGGCTGGAGTTGCAGAATAGTCAGACGCGCCCGTTCGGGTTTCAGGCCGTTGTAGATTAAGGACAACGGATTTTAGAAGTTACAGGGGTGAGCGGTCCTACCGTGAAACCGTGGGCTAACCGCGTCTGATCAAATCCGTTGCACTAAAACGTTACTGTGTGAATTGGGTCAGGCATCACTCATAGGGAATCACGGCACAATTTCAAATTCAACTCTGCGACCCATTCTGTCTTCGACCGGCCTCAGGGCTCCGGCTGCTGTAGAGCCATGAGGAACGACGCGCATCCTGGAAACCGGGATCGAGTAAACGGTAGAAAGATGCTTGGCTACAGATTCCGCCCTTTTTCTGGATAAATTAAGATTATATTCGGGTTTTCCCTTGCCATCGGAGAACCCGTGCAGATTGACTCTGGAGGAAGGGTTTTGGCGCATCATGGCAACCACCGCTTCCATCGCGGCTAGATTCGAGGCGTCCGCAACCGGATCTGCAGATCGCACGGAGAAGCTGTTAAAATCAAAGGTAACTGTAGGCTTGGATGCCGGAATGGTTCCCATGGATGGAGACGGAGTGGCAGTAACGCGGCAAGGCTGTACCCAAAACTGTTTCATCCAGGAATGCCAGACAGCGGCAGATGATAATTCCCCATACGAATGATAGGTACCCTTGCCTTTCTGGGCTATGCCTCTGAGATAAAAAGCCCCGTCCTGAGAATTGCCGATCTGAAATGTGTGTATCTCAAGATCAGGATTGTTGGAACAAATCTGCTCAGCAATCTTTATTGGATCAGTCTTGCAGGACTCTATGCCACCACCAACTAGTACTATCATCGTCTTTCCTGGCAGTGAAGCCAGTTCATCTCCGGCTGCTCTGAGACCGGCGCCTAACGAACTTGTGCCATAAGAAACAGAGCGTGGAAATGAGTTCAGAAATCGTTCGGGATCCCACGGCTGAATAGCCAGAATACTCTCGGTATTCTCGCATCCCATGCCCACCTTCAAACCGTAGTGACGCAACCCTATGTTGAAAAAACCGTCCGCAGTAAGAGGTATAGCCTTCTCAAAAAAATTCATTTGCTTTAAAAGCGCCTGATAGTGATCCTTTTCTCTCATAAACCCCGAAGCGTCAAACAGAACCAGAATGTTTGGAACCCGCTTGCAGTCGTCAGCGTTGGTTGTAGAGGGAAGCAAAAGGATGATAGCGACCAGGATCGTCGTGAGGCGCGCCACGAGCCTTGGACTGAATTCAGCTCGACAGTTGGCAAACATTAATTTCCTCCTTGGATCCGAGGGGCCGCCAAGAACGCCCACCTGCTTGATTCGCTCGCAATTATCAAAGTCTGTAACCATTGTCAAGAATTATGCTTAAATATATCTGATATCATTCTTTTACATTTAAAGACTTATATCACTTTTACATTTAATTTATAATGTCCAAATAATTTAGCTCTCTTTCAAACTCTTGCGCTTGGGTCAAAATCGTTCGCAAAGTATAGTGTTTTGAATTGAGCGTGATGTTTTAGGGGGATAGACTTTCGCATAGATTTGGTCTGGGGAAAGAATAGCTGTTATGCTCGATGCAATCTTCTTGTTGATTTTCCTGACAGGTTTCGTACTCGCTTTCGCGTATTTCATAACTTGGTACTACGGTTCCGCCAGTAAGCAGGACATCACATATTTTGTAACTACACCCGATGGCTGGAGACTTGCCATTCACCGTTATATTGGACTGAAATCAGAAGAAAACGCTCCAATTGTTCTGTGCCATGGTTTGTCATCGAACCGCTTCATATTTGACATGGAAGGAGCCCCTTCCCTGGCTTGCTATCTGCGGGACGCAGGATACGATGTCTGGGTTCCGGAGTTGCGAGGATCAGGTATGAGCCAGTCCCCGGGCCTGTTCAGGTCTGCAAGTCCATACGAGTGGGGATATGATGATCACCTGAAAACCGATCTGCCTGTTATAATTGATTTCATCACTAAAAACACACGGCAACAGGGAATTCACTGGATTGGTCACAGTATGGGCGGAATGCTGATAGATTCCTACCTTGCGACAGAATCCGAACCCAGAATTCTATCAGCCATAACAATCGGATCACCGGTTGATTTCTCGAATATGGACAAGAGTGTGTTTAGCGGATTGATGAAACTCAGATTTGCTCTTAATTATATTCCATTCAACCCCATGCCCATAATCGGCAGGCTTTTTGTGCCATTCATGTCCAAGACCCCCAATTTTGTTCACGGTCTTTATTACAGACCTAATACAGACCCTCACGTGGCGCGTAAAATCACTTGCATTGGATCGGAATTGGTTTCGTCAAGCAAATTATGGCTTGACATGGCTTCTTTTTTTGAGAAGAGATCATTAAGCCACCCTGCTGGTGTTTCCTTTCTGGAACTACTAAGGAATTCGCCGGTTCCCTTGTTTGTTATAGCCGGCTCCAGGGATTCTGTGGCGCCTCCGGAGAGTGTTATTCCGGGAGCACTGGTTGGCTCCGACTCCATTGAACGCAAGCTGTTGGTGGCTGGAAAGAATACTGGAATGTCCGAAGATTACGGCCACCTGGATCTGCTGATTGGGATTCGTGTCCAGCACGAAATTTACCCATTGATTCGGTCGTGGATACAACAATTTCAGGTTTTTTCTTGACTTGAAAACTGTTCCGATTGTATGCTGTCAGTTTAAGCTAGTTTGCAGGGCGTGGTGTCAGGCGTGAAGGTAAGGCTGGACGATATTCCTGATTTCGGGTTGGAGATAAATCTCCCGGATAGTTCATTCGGGGCGCTGGATTGTCATTCCACGGCTGGCTTCGGGGAAGACGTTACTGTGAAGCCTGAGATGTCTGGAAAGCTTCTTCTTACACGGCAGGAGGATGAAATTCTGGTGTCGGGGACGCTCAATGCATCGGTGAGACTTGATTGCTCACGTTGCCTGGCAAGCTACGAAACAGAGATCAGCACAGAAATTGATCTCGTGCTGAAGGTTGTCAGCGCCACCACATTTGATCAGGAAGCTGAGCTGGAAGACAACGAAATAGCGGTTCACGGCTCTAAAATCGATCTTGGGTCCATACTTTGCCAGGAAATGGCCCTTGACATCCCCATGAAACCGCTTTGCAACGAGGATTGCCCCGGACTGTGTCCTACATGCGGTAACGTGAGAGGTTCTGACCGCTGCAAGTGTGGAAGCGACAAAGAAGTTGACCCAAGATGGCAGGGTTTAAAACAGATAAAGGACAAGATTAGCGCATAGCTTCTGGCGGGAGTCATGAGCGTAGCGCCGGGTTTAATACACATAAGAATTTAAGAAGGTTTAATCATGCCAGTTCCTAAAAAACGGGTTTCTCGAACAAG
>CALDNG010000219.1 GCA_937915285.1 uncultured Desulfomonile sp.
TTGGCTTTTCTTTCTTGAAAGAAATTGACCAAGGGCTTCTTGACGAAGTAAACAAGAAGAGCCAGGAGCGCTACTGTGTTGATAACCCTCCACAGCAGCAGCCACGGGGTCCATGAGGACCCGCCCTCACTTGCCGCCATCGCATTGGAGGCGGAAAGAAGTATGGCCGGAACCACCGCAAAATAAAAAAGGGCCCGGATACTGTTGTTCATTACACGGCCCTCCCAAGTACCTTCTCCGTTACGGACTGGGCCAACGGAGTCATGTCCGCCTTGAGTTTCTTTCGAGCTTCTTCTGATTCTGCCTGAATTGATTTACGCATTTCTTCCACAATCCTTGCAGCTTCAAGCCTCGCCTTCTCAAGAATTTCGGATTCCTTGACCTTGGAGGCAGCCAAAAGGGACGCTTTTTCCTCGGCAGCAGCCTTCCTGGCTTCAACCAAGGCTTCCCTGTGCTTGCCTTCCTGATTTGCCACTTCAGTTTCTAGCTCGAGGGCTTTCTCACGATCCTTTTTGATCGTGGCTTCCCTCTCCCTAATCTTGGCCATTATGGGCTTGTAGAGCAGAGCGTTCAAGAGGAGTAGCAGAATCAGGAAATTTACCAACTGAATCAACAAAGTAAAATTTAAATTGATCACTGGCTTGATCTCCCGATGCGAGAAGTTATAAAGCCTCTGACGTAGCAGTTAACTGCGCACGCCTCCACGTGACTTCCAAATACCTAATTTTATTTAAAAGGAAAATTAAGGCCTAGACAATGAATGGCTTATTTTAGTAACACCCCAAGCCTGTGGTGTCAAGATTTTTTTCTTGTAAAAAAGCCAATTCAAGACAAGAATTAGCGATCGTGCTTATGGAGGGTTTCGTTGTCCGGATCGTCTCCTGTCAGATTATCGTTCTGGTCGTACCCCATTGGCCAGGCTTGAGCTGATATCCCATCTTCGGGTTCCTCGTCGTCAATCGGAAGTTCCGATTCCTTTCTCTCGAGTTCAGGCATCTCGGGCTGAAATGAACTCATGCTGCATACGCCCTCAAATATTACCCCCTCCTCAATAATGAGACTAGGAGTCCGGATGTTTCCATACACTTTGGCTGGTGGAAACAATTCTATTTTTTCAGTCGCAGTAATGTCGCCCCTGACCTCACCAGATATTTTCAGCGAATTGGAATGAATTTCAGCCTCTACCACTGATTCCGACCCTATTACCAATGTTCCACGACTTATTATTTCGCCTCGAAAATGACCATCAAGATGAACTATTCCCTCAAAAGACAATTTACCCGTAAACTCGGTCTGAGCCCCGAGAAATCCTGTAACTGCGTCACTCTTGGCTTTTCTGAATCGGAGCATGCGCCCTCCTAAATTCCGGCTACAACTATTCTACATCCTCGCCGGTAATAGTGTCCATAACATATAAAATCCCGTCGTTCAACTATTAATTTAAAAAAAGCAGTTTCCTAACCGTAATCTTTGATGATAAACCATATATATTTTTCAGTCCGGTCCGAAAGTGAGAACATCTCACTCAAGATAGCTAAATCGACGAGCGCTGACATTGGCTACCAGGCCGGTGATGATAAATGACGAGAGCAGAGAGCTTCCTCCGTAGCTCACAAAATTCAGAGGAACTCCTACTACCGGGAGTAGTCCCATCACCATTCCCACATTTATCGTGACGTGCCAGAAGATTATTGAAATACACCCAAACGTCACCAGGGCCCCAAAACTGTCTCGAGCCTTTTGGGCTATACTCAAGCCCCTAAAGAGGTATGTAGCAAAAAGAACGAGTACTACCAGGCACCCTATGAATCCGAATTCTTCAGCGAGAATTGTGAAGATGAAGTCAGTATGCTTGACAGGCAGGAACATCAACTGGTTCTGGGCGCCCTGCATGAATCCCTGTCCTGTTAGACCGCCGGACCCGATTGCGATCTGGGATTGAAGTATATGATAACCGGAGCCCAGCGGATCATATTCAGGATTGAGGAATGTGGCAATACGCCTTTTCTGGTAATCCAGGAGGAATCTTCCCCCAAAAAAATACAGGAAGACTATTAGAGACAGCAAACCGGCAGCCATCCATGCCAATACGCGCCTGGGCGGCCCAGCAAACAGCACTAACGAGGCGCCTATCAGGATTGTCACCACTGCAGTGCCAAGGTCTGGCTGAACAAGAACCAGCAGGGCTGGAACCGCAATAATTATGGCCGGTTTAACCAGATCAAGAATCTGCAGTCCGCCGGCGCCAAATTTTTCTGAGAGGCACCTGGAAAGCGCAAGCACCACGGCGAGTTTTGCGAATTCAGATGGTTGGAATCTCATCAGGCCCAGGTCGATCCACCTCCGGGACCCGGCCGTCACTCTGCCTATGGCCCAAACAACAACTAGCGCAAGGATCAAGGCGAAATAGACCCAAAAAGCATATTTCTCGAACAATTTGTAATCAACCAGCGTCAGCGCTATTAACATGACCAGGCTTAGACACATCCACGTGAACTGTTTGATCACAAAATTCTTCTCGCTCGCGGCGAGGCTAGTTGTAGCGCTGTAGATTAAAATAAGCCCAAAAAGCGTTAGAATGATCGAAACTGAAACCATCGCCCACTCGAATCTGCCGAAAGGGTTCAGTAGTCTATTGTTGAACTGTGTATGAGACATGGTGTCCAGCATTGGAAATGTTTGAGGCAGGGAGATTCCCGATCTTACCTCGGCGAATCGGGTATGCCATAATACTTACACAGGATCTTTTTGGCAATCGGAGCGGCCACAGCCCCACCTCCTCCGCCGTGTTCAACCACTACAGCTAGTGCGATCTTCCTGGGTCGGTCGTTAACATACGCCACAAACATGGCGTGAGTTCGTTCGTGGTAAGGAACCTGTTCCTGTTCAGTTCCTCTATCCTTCTCCCTTATGACCTGCGAGGTTCCCGTCTTGGCATAGACTTTCAGACCTGGAATGAAGCTCTTCCTACCCGTCCCGGACCTGTCTTCTACTACATCCTTGAGAGCCCGCTGAATCAGTTCGAGGTACCCACTGTTAAACGAGGCGTTCCATTTCTGGACTGGCTGATTCTCGAACAGTAATTGTCCATCCGAGCTTTTTATTTTTTCGACCAGGTAAGGCTTCATTACCTTGCCGTTATTTGCAACAGCCGCCGCCATGTTGGCCATTTGAATCGGAGTTGCGAGCAAATAGCCCTGACCAATCGAAATGGTGACAGAGTCACCATCTTTTATCGGAACCCCGTAATTCCTTTGTTTCCAGAGTGAATTTGGTACCAGTCCAGGCAGTTCGTTGGACAATTCAATGCCCGTAGCCGCTCCAAACCCGAATAATGATGAGTATTTCGCTATCCTGTCGGCCCCCAGACGAAGCCCCAGTTCGTAAAAATAGACATCGCACGATTCAACCATGGCCCTGTGCATGGAAACCTTTCCATGCCCTTTTGTTTTCCAGCATCTGTAAATCTGGCTGGAGACTTCCAGTTCGCCGCTGCACTCAAAGGTAGTTTCAGGTTTGACGACTCCTTCAGAGAGTCCGGCCATGGCAGTCACGATCTTGAAGGTGCTCCCAGGGGCATAGAGCCCCCTGATGGACCTGTTTTCAAGAGGATGAAGGGGATCGCTGTTAAGGCTTTTCCAATTGCGCTCTGAAATTGAAGGGCTGAACAGGTTTAGATCAAATCCCGGTTTACTGACCAGGGCCAGCACTCTTCCTGTATCCGGGTCCAGGGCTACAACCGATCCGGCTCTCTCGATGAAAACCTCTTCGACGAACTTCTGCAGAGAAATATCGATGGTTAGTGATATGTCCGCCCCTCGCTGTGGGGGAATCCTGTTCGTAGACCCGAGTTGTCTGCCTTTAGCGTCGATTTCGATCTGGTTCCATCCCTCTTCACCCTTCAGATAGCTTTCATACTCCTTTTCTATCCCCGTCTTGCCAACCAGGTCACCGGCCCTGTATACAAAACGTTCGCTCCGCACCAATTCTTCGGCTGAAATCTCGCCCATCGTGCCGAGCACATGACAAAGCGACTCGCCAAATGGATATTCCCTCAATGGCCTGGTTTCAATAACTACACCCCTGACGTTTCCAAGTCTTGACTTGAGCAATGAAATCTCTTCTACTGTCAGATTCTTCTTGATCTGGAAGTTCCTATATTTCGGACTATTGGCTGCGTTTAAGAGCAGAAGCCTCATTTTCTCAGGTGTTATCCCCAGAATGGATGAGCCTGAATCTATGACCTTTTCGGGCTCCTGCAATTCTCCAGGCATGATCGAGAGTGAAAAGTTGGGCTGATTCTGGGCTAGAATTGTGCCGTTACAGTCAGTTATGGCGCCTCGGGATGGCGGTAATCTCATGAGCCTGGTCCTGTTACCATAGGACATTTCACTGAAGTAATCACTCTCTATCAACTGTAACTTCCACAAACGGGCAAGAAGAATTCCGAAAGAGACTAGGATCACTATCGACGCAATCAGGACCTGAAGCCTGAAATCCTTCATGCTAGCGAAAGGTTTGATGTATTCTGTCACTTAAACAGTCCCGACCAGTTTTGAATATTCAGTCCAGGAAAAATTCAGGAATTTCAGGACTACCCACGAAAAAGAAGCTGTGGAGATAGATTTTACTGTTATCCAATAAAATTGTGGCCATCCTAAGTCTGTCTCGCCAGCCAAGGCTCGTGAGAAAAAAATGGCCGAGAACAAAATCACGCTGGCTAAGAAAATGGAAATGTAATTGCGCGCCACCCCCGTGACTTCCATGTAGGAATCCACATATCCAAGAAAAATGTAAGTTATCATGAGGAGCAGACCTAAAAGACCGGTAGGTGTTCCGGACATCACATCCATGCACAATCCAAGCATGAAGCTGAAGCAAATTCCTACCGGGAATTTTATGCGGCCGGTAGACCATGCCACCACTATAAGCGCTAAATCAGGCCTGAGTTCCGCAGGGATTATCAGGCCGACCACACTCGATTGAATGGAGAGAGCAATAATTCCTGCCACGATCAAGAAAATGGCATCAATCATTTGCGTGCATCCAGACCAGGTTCCACATAAAAACCACCCTGATTGATCAAAATGACCAAGACCTCCTCGAGTTCGTGGAAACTGGCGGCAGGATGGACGATGGCCTCGAGAAAAAGACCCTGCTGCCCAAGGTTCACAGACTCGATGACGCCGATCAGCATTCCCTTGGGGAATATTCCATCCAGACCTGAAGTGATGACCCGGTCACCAGTTTTAACCTCAGCGTTTCGGTTTAGATACTTGAGCACGCAAGAGTTGTTTGCATCTCCAATGTTGACGCCACGATCTCTCGTTCTGTCAACCCTGGCGTCGATCGATATCATCGGATCGGTCACCAATCCAACCTGGGCCGTCCTTGCATACGCGCCAATTACCTTGCCCACGACTCCGTCCGCGACCATGACCGGCATGTTGACGTTTATTCCGTCCTCCCGTCCGCGATTTATCGTAACTGTTCTATAGACGCCAGAGGCATCTAAACCAACGACCTGGGCAAGAATGGACGGATAATCTAGAGATGTCTTGAGACCTATGAATTTTTTCAGGCGAAGGTTCTCATTTGCCTTTTCTGTCAGCTTTGCAATTTCCAGTCGGAGTCTGGCGTTTTCCTGTTTAAGGAACTCGTTGTCTCGGCTCACGGAGACCAGATTAAAATAGGATCTTGAGATGGCGCTTATCTGCTCTCGAGCGAAAAATATGGCACTGAAAAAGGGCCTGGCAACGGCGTTGACTGCCTCAGAAAAAAAACCCGTCTGTGCCTTGGGTATGTAGGAAAACAGGATTATGAGACCCAGGCTCAGCAACAAAAGGAGCAAACCGATTTCTTTTACTGAACGTGGCATTCTGGGTTCATCTGGTTGGATGTGTCTAATTCTAAAGGTTGCTCAAGAGCAGCGTAAAAAAACATCCGGGCGTTGAATGCAAACAGTCCTTGTCCGCTCATCAAGTCCTAGGGAGACCCTCAAGCCCTCACAAGAACATCTCTGTAGACGCCGAAGTTCTCGAATACTATACCGGATCCTCTCACAACGGTTGACAGGGGATCCTCGGCTATGTTGACCGGTAGGCCGGTTTCACGTCTTATGACTTCATCAAGGTTTTTTAACAATGCGCCGCCTCCTGTGAGGACTATTCCTCTATCTACGATGTCTGAGGCTAACTCTGGAGGTGTTTGTTCCAAAGCCGTCTTAACGGTTTCAAGAATAGCCCTGACCGGTCCTGAAATGGCCTCAGTGACCTCTCCTGAGCTAAGGGGGATGACCTTGGGAATACCCTCAATCAGATCACGACCCTTTACTTCAATAATTGTTTCCTCTTTCTCCTGGCAAGCGCTGGCCACAAGCATCTTGACCATTTCAGCAGTTCTTTCACCAATAAGAAGGCTGTGACGCTGCTTCACATATCTAATGATGTCCGTATCTATTGTGTCTCCTGCTATACGCAAAGATTTGGCATAGACGATATCAGACATTGAAATCACTGCAACCTCAGTAGTTCCACCACCGATATCGACTATCATGTTGCTGGTAGGTTGGGTTATCGGTAGTCCTGCTCCGATTGCTGCAGCCAGTGGTTCTTCTATTAAATAAACATCCCTTGCCCCGGCGCTCTCCGAAGCCTCACGCACGGCACGCATTTCCACCTGGGTAACACCTGCA
>CALDNG010000220.1 GCA_937915285.1 uncultured Desulfomonile sp.
CCTGAAAAAGACCGCTGCCTGATTCTGTCGAATTCAGGGCTGCCTCAACCAGCCACCTGGCCATTCCAGGGTCAGTAATCCGTATTCGTCCCGCAGCAGTGTATTTCCCGGCGCCTTCTGCGGAGCGGATGAAACCCCAATCAGTGAAAGACCTCAAGACCCCTCGGGTAGCCCTGGATACCGTCTGGCGCGGACCAAAGCGCTCCTTCATCCTTAGCTGCACCTCAAGACCCTTGGCATAACCCTGAAGTCTGAACAACCTACCAAGGGTCTCGGCCACAGCAGCGGTGAACGGATAGGATGATATGGCCATCCCGTAGTGTGCGCATCTCCTCAGACCGTTCGGCGCCATTGAAAAAAGCTCGAGCCCCTCATCCCTGAAAGACTCGAGTGACGGATGAGGCCTGG
The DNA here is from genome assembly GCA_937915285.1 of uncultured Desulfomonile sp. GTDB lineage: Bacteria > Desulfobacterota > Desulfomonilia > Desulfomonilales > Desulfomonilaceae > CAITZA01. The sequence goes on from CALDNG010000220.1 coordinate 409, forward strand.
CCCATGTCCTCAGAAGGATTGAAATCGTCTTTTGCCTGTCGTTACGTTTGGCGTCGCTGTTTACCGAAACACTCACCGCAAGCGTCTCATCAAGCGATGAGCGGATGTCCTTCAGGGCGGTGTTTCGCAACATGTGATTGGCGGTCAGGTCGAGCCACTGCGTCGTTATGACTTGACTGAAACCGATTCTTGATCGTTTCTTAATTGCCATCAGGTTAGCCCTACTCTAACGAAGGGGACTATGATCTCCTGCATGGAAAGGCCCCCGTGAGTAACAACACGGTCGCCTTTGGCCACGAAAGCGGAGCGTCCAGTCGCAAACAGGGCCTGACAGGTCTCGGGCAAACCTGTAGGGGCCCATTCTATTGTGTCCGGGAACCGCAATTTTACCCTTGAACGTGATTGAGCATTATCAAAAATGCGGACCCTTTGGCCCCTCAGTTCGGCCTCAACCCCCTCCAACGGCCTGCCTATGCCGACGGATTCAATATTCCCGTGATCCGATGAGACATGCACATCGAAACCCTCTTTGAGGGCCTTTTCCACGATCCGTGACAGATTACCCTGCGAAGCCCAGAGCCGCACCTGCTCCATCATTCCAGCAGCTCCAAGGCATGCGCCGTGCATTATGGAATCCACCTGGGTCAGTATCAGGCCCAGGGCCTTCAATGAAGGATTGTCCAAAAGACGAGCCAGGGAATCTTCATCCGGGGACTGGACGTATTTTTCAAATCCTATTTCATCAGGGCGCAGGCCCTGATCTATCCAGAAGGTAGTCCAGTGGGATTTCTCCCTGTCTGTAGAGAATATGGAGGACGGGAAAAAAAGCGGGGCCCGTCCCGCAAATGCGCTCTGCCTGGAAAACGAGGTCAGACTCGGCGCCCACGCAAATACCGCGTTCTGTTCAAAGTACAGCCTCGGGTTGTCACGCTCCATTACCCTCCTTACCGACAGCCACTGCTCCATGGACATTCCGTCAACCAGTATGAACAGTATCCTGGAGCCGGTGTTGTCTTTGAGAAGTCTGGCCAAATATCTAGGAATGTGGCTGACCATCATCGGCGGGAACGGGGCCATTGAATTCAGTCCGGAGTATCTTCTCATCATCCAGGTCTGGAAATTAGCGTCCAAATGACGCTCAGCAGAGGATATCCGTTGGGATAACGACGCCGGGATGTCAGGGCCGCCCTCGTTGATCAAAATGGATAGTTCCGCCCATTTACCGGCGAAGGATTGCCATTCTAAAGCTGCCGCATCACCATCCGGGATCATCTTTTCGATGTTCGCCAGCAAAAGCTCGAGCTTGTGCAGAATGTGAGAGAACTCTGAATTCTTGACACCCATGGCCACCCATTGGGGTAACGGCCTGTTTGGCTCATCACAATCCACCGGTTTGAGCAAACCTTCGATGAACATGTTGTCGAGATAGACCTTCACCTCGTGGCTATCAAAAGGAAGATCGACCGGACCGGAATATTTCATGGGGGTTTCTTTGAACTGCCGGTCGTTGCCGGGTATTGACGAAGATGGGAATCGTTTCACAAATATCGGCCATCGCTCCTGTATGAATTCAAGGAAGGAATTACGGCTCCCTAAAATGGTCTCTATGGGCCATTCATCCAAACAGGGATTTTTTCTAAGCCTGTCTGAAAACCTTTTAAGTAGTGGTCCCGGGATGGGCTGGTTGATGTAATGCTTGCGCAGAAGGAATTTGAGAAGGTCTTCAGGCTGTTTGATCAGCTCGGGCGCAACCTTGTAAACATGCAGCAGCGCAAAGTCCATGCTGGAGTTTACACTGAGATTCGAAAAATCCTGATCGCCACATGCCTGATAAAGGCTATCAAGATCACCCTTCGGAAGACTTGCCACCACCTGATAACTAAGGTTGGGAAATATCGAGGCCAGATCGAAAGCTAAACGCCTCGAAGAGGAAACAATATCAAACGGCAATTTCTCGAAATCCATCTCAGACGAGCGTATCACGACGCACAAGCCTGAGTTCGCACCTGATTCAAGGAGCCCACGGAACCTTGACTCGAATAGGAACCTGAAATTTACCTCATCATCGTAGCTTATGAGTTCGATGCGCCTGAGGCTTATTTCGGCCAGTATCCGCTCATCAAGCAGAAGTTCATCCGGATCAAGGACCACTGTTGTCCTGTGATTTCCGGAACTGATGTCATCGAGTATGTGATCGCGCCAGTTTTTCATCAGGCTCACTAAACTACTTTCATTATTAGCAGAGGTTTGAGCACTGGAACCGGTCTGGAACGTTTTAAAATGTTTTCACGCCAGTAATGCTCTTCATCGCGTAATTGACGAAGCCTGTAGTTACGGACCGTATCCAGGCCTATTCTCTCTATCGTTTTTCGTCTGGATTCAAAGGACTGTTTTGTCAAACGGTCTTCCCTGTCCAGCGCCCTGTCGTGATCCTCCATGAGACTGTCGTAATGGCTATGACCGGCATCTATAGCCACTTCAAAGGCTCGGCTGAACGCAGTCGCCGATTCGTCCGAACTCAGGAGTCCCTTTATCTCGAACGACTCGGAAATAAGTTCGTCCAGAATACGGTTAGCAGTAGGTGTCAGTATTCTTCCATCCAGATGCTCAAAGACTGGCGCAATACGTCTTTGGGTCAGCCTCGCCCCATCCATCGCCACAAGCCAGACGGACCACATGCCACAAATATCTCTTGAGAGATTTGTCATCCGAACGCAGGGAATGCGTCTACCCTTGGAGAATTCTGCAGGGTTTTGGATCAATTCCCTTATCCTCGGATCATCGAGTGAGAGGTAAGAGGCGTCTGGATTGCTCGAAGAGTCTTTTGCATTGAATACTGCGTCACCGGATGGAACGTCCGAACTCCATGACAACGCCCAAACCCCTGATTTACGTTTGGCTTTGCCGGCGTTGGCAAGCACATGATTGACTGTCATGAGTTCGACCCAGTAAGGTAATGGGTGGTTGAGTAATGTTCTTGCCGCATTTGGGTCCAGCTCTTCTGATTCGGCCAGAAGCGCCATACTCTCCTGATGAGCCTCAGAATAGCTTCTGATTCCGTTGACCAGGTTTTCGACGGACTCATCTATGACATCTGGGTTGATGATAGCCTTTACATAGAGATCATCGAAGATCTGGCCTGCCTGGGCTGAATCCAGAACATCCCCCGTCTTGTCCACCCCGAATTCCTCCAGGATCACTGCAAGCTTTTCCTCAATAACCTCCTGAACCCTCATCTCAACCGAGTCATCAAGCACAAAATTGAGCGCCCTAACTATCTTC
>CALDNG010000221.1 GCA_937915285.1 uncultured Desulfomonile sp.
GGAAAGAAAAGATACGAGAAAAAGCCGGATTCAAAAGACCTCGAACTAATAGACAGGATTGAACAGGCTGATATCCCTTACTGGTTTCCGACGAATGAAATCCCCAGGGGTGACAAGACGGGTGAACCGATAAGAATCGGAATCACACATGTGCATCATTTTTTTACAAAACGCACACTGCTGATATTGGCATCATTTAGCGGAAAAATAGAAAAAGTAAAAATCAGATACGCTTGGCTAAAAACAGCTGTGATAGAAGGATCTTCCGTGTTGAACAGAGAAAGGCCCTTTGGGCTACCTAGTAAGCTTTCTGGTACACTTTACGTCAGTTCAATGAGGAGAGAAATTAATTGCATAGCATTCTTGTATCGGAAAATAAAAAAAATTCCTTCATTGAGTAAAAGCATTCAGGGGGTGTTAAGTTGTGTGTCAAACACATCGCCATGTGAAGCAAAAGCAATGTGCGACTATATCTTCACTGATCCACCCTTTGGTGGAAACCTGATGTATTCGGAGTTGAATTTCCTGTGGGAATCATGGCTGCGTGTCCTTACTAACAACAGACCGGAAGCAATTGAAAACAGGAGTCAGGGGAAAGATCTCATAGCTTATCAGTCCTTGATGAAGGGGTGTTTTGACGAATATTTCAGGGCTCTCAAACCCGGCAGATGGATGACCGTAGAATTTCACAATTCGCAGAACCGGGTCTGGAACGCCATCCAGGAAGCTCTCCAGCATGCAGGGTTTGTGGTTGCGGATGTCCGGACACTGGACAAACAACAGGGTTCATTCAAACAGGTAACTTCATCAGGCGCGGTCAAACAAGACCTCATCATCTCTGCCTACAAACCTGCAGAGGGTCTTGAGGAGCGTTTCCGTCTGGAGGCTGGGACGGAGCAGGGAGTGTGGGACTTTGTTCGTGAGCATTTGCGTCAGTTACCGGTAGTGGTAACGCAACCCGGGGCCGGGCGCATGGAGGTGGTGGCAGAGCGCCAGCATTATTTGTTGTTTGACCGCATGGTGGCTTTTCACGTTCAAAGGGGGGTGAGCGTGCCTCTATCTGCGGCCGAGTTCTATGCCGGATTGTCGAAGAGGTTTTCCGAGCGGGATGGGATGTGGCTGTTGCCGGAGCAGGTTGTGGAATATGACCGCAAGCGTCTTGCGAACCCCTCGATAATCCAGCCGGACATGTTCGTGGTGGATGAGGCGACCGCCATAAGGTGGCTGCGCCAGAAGCTCACGAACAAACCGATGACATTCCAGGAAATACACCCGATGTTCATGAAGGAAATCGGTGGGTGGCAAAAGCGCGAGAAGCCTCTGGAACTGCTGGAGCTTCTCGAGCAGAACTTCATCAGACATGAGGGCAGCGGCCCTATTCCGACTCAAATAGTGTCCTGGCTGAAATGTTCGGAAAAGTATCGTGAACTGATAGGCCAGAGTCAGGCCCGGGAGCTTGAGACAAGTGACCCTGTGCTTCTGGGGGCAGCCAGGGACCGATGGTATGTTCCCAACCCCAACCGTCAGGTAGACCTGGAAAAAGTTCGTGAAAAGGCCCTGCTGAAGGAATTCGAGGAATACAGAAAATTGGCTACCCAAACGGGCTCCAAAAAGACAGTGGGACAGAAACTCAGGGTATTCCGTCTGGAGGCTATCCGGGCAGGCTTCAGAAAGGCCCATCAGGAGAAGGACTATGAAACCATCCTGTCTGTCGGACGCCAGATACCCGAGACGGTCATTCAGGAGGATGACAAACTTGTGATGTGGTACACCATGGCCCTGACCCGTTCAGAAATGTAATTCAAAAGAACGCCTGAATTATTGAGCAAATCCAGCAATTGCTAACCAGGAATGTGAGGATGCCGTAATGTCCGGAATTGCCAGGACAAACAAAAAAACAGTCCGTTCCAAAACTGCCAAGGGAGAAACAGGCAGTGAACAGACGATATTGTTCGACAGGGTGGTATCCATCCTGGAAAGAGCCCGCTCCAATGTAATCAGATCCGTCAACACACAGATGGTGGAAGCCTATTGGTCAATTGGTCGCGAAATCGTTCAAATCATGCAGTCCGGCGAAAAGCGTGCTGGATACGGGCATAGATTAATTGATGATCTTTCCGTGCTTTTAGTGGATATGTACGGTAAGGGCTTTTCTGCTGTAAACCTCAAATTATTCAGGCAGTTCTACCTATCTTTCCCTGATAGAAATGCCCCAATTGGCTACACAGTGTGTAGCCAATTGGAAGAACGTGTGCCAAAAAATGGCTTAAAAAAGAGGATCAAAAAAGTTACACAGTGTGTAGCCAATTCGGAATTATCGTTTTACCCTAATCTGGGATGGTCGCATTATCGTCTATTAATGCGGATAGACGGGGCTGAGGCCAGGGATTTTTATGAAAAACAGGCTTCAGAGAATCATTGGAGTGTGCGTCAATTAGGTAGGCAAATGAATTCCATGTTCTATGAGAGGCTTGTTGCCAGCAAGGATAAGAATTCGATTCTATTGGATAACAAGTCAGAGCCTGAATTTTTGAGGCCCATAGACATTATCAAGGATCCTTACATACTCGAATTCCTGGATATACCTGAAACAGCGGGAATGTCGGAAAGTGATCTTGAGGGAGCATTAATATCGTCGCTACAGGACTTCCTCATGGAACTCGGAGCGGGTTTTTCCTTCGTGGGACGCCAGAAACGGTTGACCCTGGAAGGGGATCATTTCTACCCTGACCTGATTTTCTACCACATCGGGCTCAAATGCTACGTGATTATCGATTTAAAAACCGGAAAACTAAATCATGGGGACATAGGGCAAATGCAGATGTATGTCAATTTTTACGACCGTGAAATTCGCTCGGATGCGGATAACCCTACGGTGGGGTTGTTGCTGTGCGCCCAAAAGAATGACTCGGTAGTTCGTTATGTGCTTAGCGAGGACAACCAGCAGATATTTGCTTCCAAATACAAATTGGCTCTTCCGAGCGAATCCAAGCTCAAACAGGAGCTTGACCGCAAACGGCAGTTAATCGCGGGGACAGTAGAAAGCCCTTTTAAAAAGCCTCCAGCCAGAAGCTCCAAGGGGGCAAAACCAAAAATTGAATCAAAGACTTCCAGAGGGAAGAAGTGAGTCCACATTTCGGATGGCGTCAGAGGTAAACAGCAATTCCATGGATGATCAATGGTTTTATAGCCGGGACCACAATCAGGCATGCAGGGTCATAGACACGCAGGTCCTCTGGGGGGTCAAGACGAGTCTTGTTTTCGTTCCGGGTCTGAACGCTACTGTCCGTATTCCGAGTGAACGTCTTGAGTCGCTGGATGAAGCGCCGACAGTCTCGAGGCACACCATTATTGAGATGGCCGCAGTCGCCAGGATATCGGAGGCTCTGAGCCAGAACACGCTGTTGGCCCCTATAACCTCATCGGTCATACCTTTGCCTCATCAGTTGCGTGCGTTGACCCGTGCAATGTCGCATGAACGCGTCAGGTACCTTTTTGCGGATGAGGTTGGTCTGGGCAAGACGATAGAAGCCGGGCTGGTAATGAGAGAACTCAAGCTGCGAGGCCTTGCGGAAAGGATTCTGGTGATAGCCCCGAAAAGCCTTGCCGTGCAGTGGGTGGCGGAGATGCGGACGCATTTCAGCGAGGAGTTTAGGCTTGTCACCCCCGATGAAATCCAGGCGATTTACCGTATGGTCGGCGAGTCCGCTGATGTTACGCAGGAAAGAAAAGTGATCCTGCATGGGCCGGGCGGCGATAAGGCGGGGCTTAACCTCAACCCCTGGCGGATGTTCAGCAGGATTGTGGTCCCAATGGATTCGGTTAAGCCACTTGAGCGTCGGCGTGGCTGGAGCCCCAAACAGGTAGCGGAATATAATGCGCAGCGATTTGAGGACATGATATGCGCGGGCTGGGACCTGGTGGTTGTTGATGAGGCTCACAGGATGGGAGGAAGCAGTGAGTTGGTGGCACGTCACAAACTCGGCAAGGGACTGGCCACAGCGGCCCCAAATTTCCTGCTGCTGAGCGCAACGCCGCATCAGGGCAAGACAGAGTCTTTCCATCGCCTGATAACCCTGCTTGAACCCAAGGCTTTCCCGGATATAGGTAGTGTTACAAAAGAAAAGATCAGGCCCTACATGATACGCACGGAGAAACGCAAGGCCATAAACGCGGAGGGCAAGCCCCTGTTTCTGCCGAGGGTGACCACCCTGGCGCGTGTCCAATGGGACAGCGACAGACACGCCGAACAGAAACGGCTCTACAAGGCGGTAACGGATTATGTGCGTGAGGGCTATAACCAGGCAATGCTCGACAAGCGCAGTTATATCGGGTTCCTGATGATACTGATGCAGCGCATGATGGTGTCGAGCACGAGAGCCATACGGCAGACTCTCGAACGCAGGCTCGCAGTGGTCCAGGACACCTCAGATGAACAGACGGGACTTAGGGAAGCGGAGCAGATTGAGGCTGATTGGGAAGACATGGACGTGCAGGAACAGGCCGATTCCATCCTCAACACAAGACTTAAGGCCCTGGAAATCGAGAAATCCCACATAGAGTTGTTACTTGAGACGGCATCTCGCTGTGAATCACTCGGGCCGGACGCAAAAGCCGAAGCTCTCCTGGAATGGCTTCTCAGGTTGCAACAGGAAGAGATGGAGAGCGACCTGAAAGTCCTGGTGTTCACCGAATTCACTGCCACCCAGGAGATGCTCATGGAATTCCTTGCCCAGAGGGGTTTCACTGTGGTTGCGCTCAACGGCGCAATGAGCATGAAGGAGAGGCAGGATGCGCAGAGGGATTTTGCAAGAAAGGCTAGGATACTGATTTCAACGGACGCTGGAGGTGAAGGGCTCAATCTCCAGTTCTGTCATGTGATCATAAATTACGACATGCCTTGGAATCCCATGAGGGTTGAGCAGCGCATAGGCCGCGTCGACAGGATTGGTCAG
>CALDNG010000222.1 GCA_937915285.1 uncultured Desulfomonile sp.
GGGATCAGGGGCCAGAATATTGCTCAAGGAAGTTTCCGACCCCAGGAGATTCGGAGTCCCGGCTCTTGATGGAGACAAGGTGCTCTACATTGAAGAAAAACCCAAGAAGCCCGCTTCGAACTTCGCCGTCACGGGTATATACATGTTTGATTCACAGGTCTTTGACTTCATCAAGGGACTGACCCCTTCCGAAAGAGGGGAACTGGAAATAACCGACGTAAATAATCTATACATAAACCAGGGGACAATGACCTGGTCAATGCTGGACGGTTGGTGGACAGACGCCGGAACTTTTGATTCGCTTCTCAAGGCCTCCAACCTGGTTGCGCAGGGAGGCGCCAACAAGATTTGACTTCTGAAATAGGCAAAACAAAATTCAGGGAACCCGACAGAAAACCGATCGACGGAGTGGTTTTTCAGTCCCTGAAGGTGGTTCCTGACGAGCGTGGCCGTCTCATGGAAATAATGCGACGGGACGATTCATTTTTTACCGGTTTTGGACAGGTCTACCTGTCCACGGTCTATCCCGGGGTAGTCAAGGCCTGGCACTATCACAGAGTCCAGGATGATCGTTTCACTTGCGTCAGAGGAATGGTCAAAGCGGTATTGTATGACGACAGGGAAGGTTCACCCACACGGGGATCTCTAAATGTGTTTTACGTCGGCGAATACCAGCCTGCGCTGATTGTCATACCCGCAGGTGTGTTTCACGGCTGGAAATGCGTAAGTGAGTATGAGGCTTACGTAATAAATGTGCCATCAGAACCGTATGACCGTGCAAACCCCGACGAGTTCAGGGTTGACCCGCACTCCGGTGAAATACCCTATGACTGGAGTCGCAAGGACGGATAACATCTTTTGGCAATATTATCAGGAAAGCGAGACCTCTGAACGAGGTCTTGTCTTTTTTGGCCAGGTTCCAGCGTGATAGTACCCAAATAATTTTCAAGATAGCATGAGGCTTTAATGAACATTCTCGTTACAGGTGGATGTGGATTCATCGGCAGCAATTTCATCATTCACATGCTTGACACATATCCGGATGTCAACATTGTAAATATCGACCGTTTGACCTACGCAGGTAACCTCGAAAACCTCAAGTCCGTTGAATCAAGCCCCAGATACCGTTTTGCCAAGGGTGACATAACGGACCGTGAAATCGTCCGCCTCCTGGCTGCAGAAAAACCGGATGTGATAATAAACTTTGCGGCTGAATCCCATGTAGACAGATCCATCATAGATCCTTCGGCTTTCATAAAAACTAACATTCTTGGTGTCCAGGTCCTGCTGGATGCGTGCCGGGATTTCAAGATAGAAAGATTTGTTCAGATATCGACCGACGAGGTTTACGGTTCCCTGGGACCGACCGGTTCATTCTCAGAAACCAACCATCTTGAACCCAACAGCCCCTATTCCGCTTCAAAGGCTGCCGCCGATCTGCTCGTCCGGGCTTATTTCAAGACTTATGGACTCGATGCGGTAATCACCAGATGCTCAAACAATTACGGGCCTTATCAGTTCCCGGAGAAACTCATACCGCTAATGATCACAAATGCGCTTGAAGAAAGGGAACTGCCCGTTTACGGGGATGGCCTGAACGTTCGTGACTGGATTCATGTGCTCGACCATTGCAAGGCTGTCGACCTTGTAATGAGGAAAGGGTCTGCAGGTCACGTGTACAATATTGGTGGCCGCTGCGAGTACTGCAACATAGATATTGTAAAGCTTATAGTGAACAAACTCGGCAAGTCAGAATCCCTGATCAGGTATGTCAAAGACCGGCCGGGACATGACAGACGGTACTGCATGAACGCAGACAAACTCTCTAACAGCCTTGGATGGGAACCAGAGATGAGTTTCCCAGACGGGATCGACCAGACCATAAAATGGTACCTTGATAACCAGAAATGGTGGGAACGCATAAAGACCGGAGAATACCTCAAGTATTACGACACTTGGTACGGTGAGAGATGATTGTCCGATTTTAATTAAAGATTTGTCCGGCTAGAGGTCGCATGAACATTGAGCGTAAACACACCAGAAGAATTAATATCGGTCGGGTTCCGGTAGGGGATGGTGCGCCAATCTCGGTTCAGTCAATGACAAATACGGACACTAGAGATGTCAGGAGCACTGTCAGGCAGATAAAACGTCTCGAGAAAGCCGGCTGCGAGATAGTCAGGTGCGGGGTTCCGGACATGGCGGCGGCCAAGGCTCTGGGTCAGATAAAAAAACGCTCGGGGATTCCGCTGGTGGCCGATATTCATTTTGATTACAGGCTTGCCCTTGAGGCCATATCGCAGGGTGTCGACGGATTGAGGATCAATCCCGGTAATATCGGGTCTTCAGTCAAGGTAAGAGAGGTTGTAAAGGCCGCCTCTGACAGAAAGGTCCCTATTCGCATAGGGGTTAACGCCGGGTCACTGGAAAAAGACCTTCTGGATAGATACGGGGCGCCGACACCGGAGGCTATGGTGGAAAGCGCTTTAGGGCATGTCTCCATTCTTGAAAAGGAAAATTTCTTTGACATCAAGATTTCCCTGAAAGCCTCGGATGTATTCAGAACAGTTGATTCCTACACGCTGCTTTCGGAAAGGGTGGATTATCCGCTGCACGTTGGGGTAACCGAGGCTGGCACGTTACTCCCTGGAGCGATCAAGTCAGCTCTTGGGATCGGTCTTCTGCTTGCCAAGGGCATAGGTGATACAATCAGGGTGTCATTGACGGCTGCCCCGGAGAAGGAGATCGAGGCTGCATACTCAATTCTACGGTCCCTCGGAATCAGGAAGCGGGGTATAGAGATCATTTCCTGTCCAACCTGTTCGAGGACTGAAATTGATCTGATCGGTCTGGCCAGAAAAGTCGAAAAAGCGCTTTCAGGAGTTAGGGCCCCTCTAAAGGTTGCAGTGATGGGCTGTATTGTCAACGGTCCGGGGGAGGCCAGGGAAGCGGACGTTGGCATAGCTGGAGGAAAGGGACGGGGGATATTGTTCAGGAAAGGCGAAAAGATAGGGACTTACGACGAGGGGGAACTCCTTGAGAAGCTGCTGTTGCAGGTCAGGAAGATGGTCGGGGATGAAAAATAGCTGCTAGAAGTCTGTCGACATATGGCAGTAAGAAAATTTTTCAGTAGTAGTAATAGCCCGCTAATTTGACAATAATACAATTACTTAGGTTCAGTGGGCAGTTCGCGTTTGGGGAATGTGGCGACAAAAGTGGTTCCTTGGGCAGGACGTGATCTGAAAGTAATTCGCCC
>CALDNG010000223.1 GCA_937915285.1 uncultured Desulfomonile sp.
GTAAACAATGACCGAGTTATGGGTTGCCTTTGTGATGGGAATCGTAGAAGGGCTTACAGAGTTCCTTCCTGTTTCATCCACCGGGCATCTGATTATAGCTGGTGATCTCCTTGATTTTACGGGAAATAAAGCCTCATGTTTCGATGTGTTCATACAACTTGGGGCGATACTCGCGGTCCTGGTTCTTTATTGGAAACGCTTTGTAAATCTTATCCCAACCAAAAGCGCCATTTCTGCAGGTGGCTTTTCCGGAATTCGGGGTATCTGCCTGCTAGGCTTGACTACATTGCCGGCCTTGGCCTTGGGATACCTTGCCCATCAGACCATCAAAGCCTATCTCTTTCGGCCTGGAACGGTTGCGCTAGCCCTTGCGGTGGGTGGAGTCGGGATACTATTGGCGGAAAGATTCAAGCCTCAGGCAAGAGTCATGGAGCTTGACCAGATGAATTACAGGCAGGCATTCTTTATTGGATGCTTCCAGTGCCTGTCTTTGTGGCCAGGAATGTCCCGGTCGGCTTCCACAATAATAGGAGGGCTCTTCAATGGCCTGGATAGGAAAACGGCTACTGAATATTCCTTTCTAGCGGCTGTTCCGGTAATGATTGCAGCTACCACCTACGACCTGATCAAGTCGTGGAAACTTCTTGAATCGAACGATTTTCTATTCTTTGCAGTAGGATTTGTTGTTTCATTCATCTCAGCGGCTCTTGCAATAAAGGCATTCATCGGTCTGGTTCAGAAGTGGTCTCTGGCGCCTTACGCCTATTACCGTATTATGATAGCCCCTATCATTTATTTTGTTATGGTTTACTGATTTCAGAAAGCAATTTGCATGATCTCATCATGCAATTTTGGTCTGAGGCTTTTTATTCTTAAATCCGCCTCACCCATGATTACCCTGTTGGTCAGAAATACCACCACCAGATCACGGTCCGGATCAATCCAGACGGATGTTCCCGTAAAACCGGTGTGTCCGAAACTGGAATCACTGAACAACGATCCGCAGGATGAGCCCTCCGCAGACTTGGTGTCGAACCCCAGAGCCCTCGAAGAGCCAGAGGCATAACCGCAGCGGGTTACAAACATCCGAAGTGTCTCCTGATCAAAGAACCCGTTGGTTTTCTTGAGATCTCGAAGAAAATGGAGACATAAATCAGCTACACCTCTAGCGGAGCCAAATAACCCTGCATGGCCTGAAACTCCGCCTAAAGCACGCGCATTGAGGTCATTTACCAATCCTGGAGTGTCTTCTTCCCTTGTCCAGGCAATTTCCATATCAGGGTGGGGATTGAAGAGCAACTCGCCACCTAGATTCAAAGGATCATAAACCACTGTCCGGCACACGTCTTGGAGCGACTTTTGATGATGTTTTTCAAGAATGTCTCCTAGAATTATGAAGCCCAGGTCCGAATAGAGGCTTGCGGTAGCAACCGGATAATCGAGGTGTTCATTCATGATTCGATCCAGGACAAATTCATGATGAGCGGATCCTTTTGAAAACAGATAATAAGGACGCCATGCCGGTAATCCTGAACTGTGGGCAAGCAAAAGGCGGGGAGTAATTTGAATTTTGTTTTCAGGTATTTCAGGAAACCAGTTGCTTAATGAGCAGTCGAGCGCTTCTGGACTTGTCTGTGCAAGCTTCATCCAGCACGGAGTAGTAGCCAAAATTTTCGTCAGGGAAGCCAGATCAAACAGAGTATTCGGACCAGCCTGAGCAGGATTTGATATGCCTAGTTTACCCACATATTCTTCCAGAACCGTCCGTCCCTTTATGGAAACAATTAGTGCGGCAGCGCTAAACAAGCCATCTTCATGGGCTTTACCCAAGATTTTCATCACCTTCGACGAAGTCATTTCAGTTCCCTGATGTGAAGTATCATGAGCGTCTGGATCTAAATTGAGTTAACGGACCGGACCTTGCGAGGCTTTTGGATTTTGGGAGCCATGAAAGGACAACAGCGCCAACGATCCCGGTCCCTGATTGAAGATGTAGTCGTGAGGGCCTTTTAGTACGAGTAATGAGTGACGCATGCCCATTGATTCCAGCATGGAAGAGAATTTTTCAATTGATTTCAGAAATACGTCAAGGTCACTTGAGACTATCTGAATGGACGATTTCTTTATTCGATTGCCCTTGGAGTTCACAAGGTGTCGGTAAGTGTCCATGAACGGGCCTACAGCGGCCTGTACTGAACCAACACGCGAGAAAATTTCAGGGTATTTGAAGCCGTAATACATTGAACGGGCCCCACCCATAGAAACCCCGTCAACACCAAGCCTTGACCGGTCAACCCGGTAATGACTGCACAACGCCGGGATCAATTCCTCCATTATGTATTTTTCATACTCGGGAATTTCCAACCCATTATGCGAGGTCAGGAGAGGAGAGTATGGGCAGACCAAAATTACCCCAGAGTATGGGTTTTTTTTAAGAAGGCGGTTAAATTTGTCCAACTGTTCCCTGGTTACCAACCCCCTAAAGTCCGAAGAACTGAGATGGCTGGATGCCAGTGCCTTGGCAGCCTCATCCGCCTTGTAGTAGGAAACCCACGCCAAAGATCCTTGCCTCGGACTCTTGGAGCATTCCCCGGCCCCTCCAAAAGCGATTACCATGGGATAAACGGTCGATGGCTTTTCATGATAGTCTGCAGGAAGACTGACAGCGCAAATGGCCTCGGGAAAATACCTGGACCTGATAGTGAAATACTCCGTGGGTACAAGAAAGCTACCTACGGGCTCTACATTGGGGACGGAATCTTCGATGACCGCCTGATCACCGCTAACTTTTAATCTCCTGTCAACTGACGCATCCGGTTTGGAAGGGACTATTTCATTCTTTTCAATAAGTTTTTTAGGTGGTTCTTGGGTTTTTAATGCGGAAGTCATCTGGTCTGAATAATCGGAGCAACCTCCAAGGACTGTTAATCCGGCAAGGATCATCCAGAACATGGCTGTTTTTGAGTTTAAGACCATTATCCCTTTTTCAAAGCCAAAAAATTTCGCTTAACAAGGTGATTGGGTTATCCGACTAGTCGAATCCGGATCATTAACTCGACTTGTGCTACCACAATCCTGGCAATCTCCTGTTATCCTTTTCTACACTGGCCTGCTGGGGTTTCTGGCTATCTGTTGGCGAATTGGTGGAAGCGATTGCAGGAGCGAGATTCTGGTTGATTCCCAAGGCCTTCATATTATTGGAAAACTGTCTCGAGAACCAGTAAAGCGCCTGGTGTCCGTTAGGATACCTATATGCGCAATACCCGTGGCCGCAACTCTCAAAAACGTTTACAGTGACTGGGAAACCGGCGGCTTTCATGTCTTCAACAAGTTCGTACAAACGGCCTCTGTTGCTGTAGGTGTTACAGCCGTCTTTAGTATTCGTATTTATGTTGTAAACGATGCCACCCGCCTTTTTGATCCGCGCAACATTACTGCGCCATACATCCGGAACCATCGGGTAGCTTCCGAGATCGGTTTGCTGGCCACCGGCGTAGCCAAATATGTCAGGGCGTCTGGCCGAGATCATGATGGCCTGGGCTGCTCCGGCGCACGCGCCGTCTATTCCTCTGAACTTGCGATCTGGAACTGTCCGGTAATGGGTGTCAATGAATGGAATCACTTCTTCAATCAGATATTTTTCATACTGCCCAGTCGCTCCTCCGCCTGGATTCCAAAGAGATACCGCTATGATATCATCATAAGGATTTTCTCGAAGCCACTGGTTGAACATCCTGAGTTCACGATCGTTTACGTTTTCCTGAAAGCTGGCTGGGGTCAAGTTTCCGGACTTGAGATTGTCCATTACTAGAGGGGTTTTGCACCATACCGACCAGTAAGTGGCTCCACCAAGTTCCGGACCATTGTCCCAACCGGATTTTCCACCAAGGAGATAGACAACCCCGTAGCGCCTGTTTACATCTGTTTCGTAATTCTCAGGAAGCATGACATGGACGGGGAAGGGCCCCGGAACATCCTGTCCCCCCTTCGCACGAGCGCTTTTATAAACATTGGAGTGGACGCGAACGACTTCTATGTAATGTTTGGTTCGAAGGAACTTGGTCCTGGCTTCAATTTCAGACCATGGTTCCTCTTTGACAGCGGCCTGGGATAGCCCAGCGAAAATTATGGCCAGGGCAATTAAAATTAAGGGAATTCGTAATGCCGCTTTCATCAAAGACCTCCATCAAATGTGATGACATTTACGATCATTATTGTTCGTGATCATCAATAAATGAACGCCGACCAATTATTTAACATTAATCATGTAAACATTGACAGGGAAGCCCTGCTGGTCAACCGTTCTGCTTTCGGGTGGATCCATCAGTATAACACTGCTTTTGACATTTACTCCCCTGAGCGCGCATCGCACATATACCGGATACGTTCCAGGGCGGCCAGCAGTCACCTGAACCTGCATCTCATAGGTTTTTTTCTCGGCCCACAGCTCGATCCACAGTTCGGCCATCGGTACTTTGGTTCTAATCTTGTCTGATAATACAGACAAGACGGTGCTGCCTGCCCCGTAAATTCTACCCGGTTTGGCTGAAACCAGCTTTAAGCCGGAAGGGTCGGGTGAGGACACTGTTATTCCACCGTAATCAGACTCGGCCCCCTGATTTTGAGCCTGTACAGTTATTGTGAAAGTTTTTCCTGACTGTACCTCAGTAGGTACCTTGACGTTCAGGATTTTTGGAAAAGCCTCTCTTGGTTTGGCTATCTCAAAGAGATTTGCAGTCCAGTCAGCCCCATCGATTTTTGTTTCTATCAGGTATTCGCCCTCCGCCAAAGCCCCACCCACAGGGGAAGAAAAATCATTGGGGAACCTGACATCAATGTCTGCGCTTTGAGATGGCATGATCACCGTCTTGCTGACATCAAAACGTGGACCTCTGAGCCTGATTTCAAGGTTTCTAGGTGTGGCGCCCTGGTTTCGAAACCAGAATTTTATCGAATTCCTGTTATCATCGCCAAACTTGGGAATGTGAGAAATCAATTCGGGAATTGGCTTGAAGACTTTGCCGGCCAAATGGGTTATCTCGATATCCGGACCTTTTGATGGGGCCGGAATAGTCGGGCGATTGGTTTCTGGCTGGCCTGTAGTTTCCGGGGGGGCAATTGCGGGGGTAGAAGTAGCATTGGACAAAGAAGCATGCCGGTCAATACCGACCGGGGCATCGGTGACTGTTTGCTGCTGGTTCTGGGCAAAGGCCTTAGGAGTGGTGTCCGCCGCAGTTTGGACTGGGACTTCAACATCGGGCAAATCCGCCTCGATAACCAGGATCCGTTTTTCCTCTCCTCTGGCCCCCCTGAATTGGCTCATGAACCTGTTCAGCCCCTGAGCGGCATTTATATTCATTTTATGCACATTGCTTCTTCTGGTGGCGTGGTACAGCCACACTGCCCCAGTCTTGTCCGGGATCATCAAGACAACGTGGTAATGAAGGAGCTTATAACCTCTTTGATTTGTGGGTCGACTGATACTGCCAAAATAGACTTTTCCAGGTTTCATCTTACTCAAAACCTGGCGCCAGGCGTTTGAGTCATCCAGATCAAAACCTCTCAGGCTACTACCATCAGCGGTTTTAAGATCATATGGCCGGTTATCAGGCATGATAACTTTAGGATTATAGCCGTCGGTGAGGTTCAGGATGAGGTCATACCCAAAATCCCAATCCTCTCCAAGCGCGGCTCCTGCGCCGCTGTTATTCTGGCGGTCTCGAGCCACATCTGGAAGGGACCAGTTCCTGTTGTACAAATACCTGGCTACCGACACTACAAGTCCGCTACAGTTTAGTCCTGGGGTTTCGAATTTCCTGTTCGCTTTGTCGAAGGTCGTAAATATTCCATGATCATCAAGTGCTCCATCATCACGATATGGTATGCCGAGATGGGTGTCTGCTATTTCAACGGGATCGGACTTCTCAGCAATTTTCTTTTGCCAGAGATGATCCGGAGCGTAAAGCCGATCGCCCGATGCCGATGAAAAGGCAAAACAAATGATCAGGAAAGACAGAAAAAACTTAATGGTAAAATTAGAGGTTTTCACTAACCCTCCAAGTATTTGTGCTATTTCATATTTTATCAAGTTAGGTAGAACTTCGCAAGATAGTGTTTGCAGGTAGGTGAGGGTGTAAACACAATGCCTTTCTAAATCCGTGCCCTGTCAGGAATACAAAAACGGTGTTTCAAGATTACCTGACTGAAAAGCTAAGCCTTCTGGCCAGCTTGCCATCGAGAAACAGCTCCACTTTCCACAGTCCGGGCTTGTGGCTATACAGAGCTGATGTGGGCATAGTATGTATTCTGGTAGTCCCGCCACTCTTCCTCTCTACTCCTTTTTTCCCCTCGCTCTGGGAATCATAGGTAGTCCTGATAGTCCTGAATTCCTGATCTGATGGGTCGTACCAGATAGACTCGGCCGTATACTTGTTTGTTTCATTTCTTGGGACAAAAAACAGGTTTACTGTCTCGTTCACGTTGTGATCAAATGTCTCTTTGGCGGCCGCAGATGAGCCAGGGGTAAGAAACACGTCTTTCACCAGGTAGTATTGTTCATCTCTGGAGGTAATCTCGACGCCTTTCCATTTCCCGGGGTTGATAACGCCGCATCCAGAAAAAATGGACAACACTGTCGTTGTTAACAACAAATAGCCAGCCCAACCCAAAAAATTCGTTTTCATCTTCATGAGCGCCCTGATTCTTCGACCCAAATGCGCAACGGCTTATGATCAATAGTGCTTTGCGTCAATCGCTGTTCCTTACTAAAGCTATTTCGTCGCATTCCGGAAATTTGGGACAATTTATACAATCAGCCCAGATCTTATGAGGAAGCATATTCTTGTCCATCTGTTGAAAACCCAACCGTTCGAAAAGGCCGACCCTGTATGTTAAAACAAAAACTCTCCTGATATCCATGCTGTCGGCCTCTTCGACCAGAGCATTTATCAATGAGCTACCCAGGCCGGTCTTCTGAAAAGATGACCTGACGGCGACTGACCTTATTTCTGCAAGGTCTTCCCAAACGATGCGAAGTGCGCCGCATCCAATAACCTCTCCTGATGTGTCATCAACAATTACCGTGAAGTCCCTGATCTGGGCATACAGGTCCGTCATTGCCCTGGCCAGGACGTGACCATACCTCGCCTGTCCGGAGATTATTTTGTGGATGGTTTTTACATCACTCAACAAAGCCTTTCGAATCAAATCCTATTCTCCAACCATTTACTTTTTCATCAGTTTTTTTACATGTTCGCGTAGTGGGCTAGCGTCTGGGTCAGCTCCGATCATTCTCGTGAGTTCATCGACCCGACCGTCAGCCGACAATTTTGCGACTTCCAGAAATGTTCTACCATCCTTTACAGATTTTCGCACTGCCAGATGGTGATCCGCCTTTGCGGCAATCTGGTGGAGATGAGTTATGCAAATGGTCTGCTGGTGTTTTGCTATCCTCGAAAGGCGTTCTGCTACCGCAACAGCAGTATGGCCTCCAATACCTGCGTCAACCTCATCGAATATCAACGTGGATTCATTGCCCGGCTCGACCTCAAGAGTTTTTATCGCAAGCATCAATCTGGAAAGCTCCCCGCCTGAAGCAATCTTCGACAAGGGTTTTGAGGTTTCACCAGGGTTAGACTGTAAATAGAACTCAACATTTTCAAGTCCGAAGGGACGTGGATTTTTAGGATCATGAGCATGGAAGATCACTTCGAATTTTGCCTCAGCCATAGACAGCGCCTTTAGTTCGGACTCCATTGATTCCTGAAATTTCTTTGCAGCCATCATGCGGGACTCTGAGAGCTTCCCGGCATTCTCCATGTATGAGTTGAAACTATGTTCAAGTTCAAGCCTTTTAGCCTTCAAGGCCTTCTCTAATCTGTATATCTCCTCAGAATCTTGGGATAACTCATTCAATATTCTTAAAAGTCCGGGCAGGTCGGTCGAATGCTTTTTCTTCAGTTTCCTTATGAAACTTAGCCGCTCCTCTATCCTTTCCAGTCTGTCGGGATTGCTGCGAAAGTTTTCAGAAATACGCCTCAATTCCTGAGCGACATCCTCGAGTCGGTAGGAAGCCTCGTCGAAGCTGTTCCTAAGTTCCTCAAGTTCAGGATTCGCAGCAGCAAGGAAGAGAATGTTCTTCTTGACTTCCGCAAGTAGCTCAATTGCGCTCCCTGACTTGCCATACAGCGAATGGTAGGCTTCATAGGAACGCTCCCTGATCTGGGATGCTTTCTTGAGCACATCCCGCTCAGCCATCAGTGTGTCTTCTTCGGATTCCTTCAACTGGGCAGACGTCAATTCCTTGACCGTTTCCGTGTTTTCACGGTTTATTAGCTCGTGCTCCTTAACTTTTTTTTCTATTTTCGTGAACTCGCCCTGTATCTCCTTATGGGATGAGTAAGATTCCTGAACTTTCAGACGCAAAGAGTAAAGCTTCTGACATCTGTCGAGGATTTCCGTGTGCTCATCAGGGTTGAGCAACACATGACTCTCGTGCTGTCCAAACACGTTTACAAGCAACGTTCCGAGTTTTTGGAGTGTAGCCACGGAGGCAAGTTCCCCGTTTATAGAACATCTGGAACGTCCAGAAGAGTTTATGCGACGGATGATAACCAATTCGCTGGATCGTAATTCGTTTAGGTCAAATTCCTCGGGCCAGACAAAGCTGTCTGAAAGTTCAAACAACCCCTCCACCCGGGCCTCTTCCGATCCTGCTCTAATTATGTCCGCAGAGCATTTCGCCCCTAACAGTATGCCCAATGCGCCAATAAGTATGGATTTCCCCGCGCCTGTCTCGCCAGTCAGGGCATTGAAGCCATCACGAAATTCTATCTCAACATTATCAATAATAGCGAAATTTGAAATTTTTAAATACCTAAGCATCAAAACTTCAACGTCAGTTCAGTTCACTTCTTTATATAACAAAT
>CALDNG010000224.1 GCA_937915285.1 uncultured Desulfomonile sp.
GAACCCGCGACTTCAACCTTGGCAAGGTTGCACTCTACCGCTGAGTTATTCCCGCGCCGAAACCTTCTTTTAATCTATGGTTGCTGGTTTGTCAAGCCCAAAAAAATTTTTGATTCCGGGGTCTGAGAATCCCAACGCATGGCTCCAACCACCACCGTGGCGCCAGACAGGAGTGTTTTATGGAGCAAGATACTTAATCAATACAGCCAGTAATACTTGCAGACGGTTCATTCAATGTGATGTCGCATGGACTGCAAGTTCAGTCATCAAGAACATAAAGAAAAGCGCAGTCTCTTGAGATATTTCTCTGGACTGCGCAGCAGGGGGAGGGTTCCAGCAATTTCTAAGCTTGATTACGTTTCTGAATTTTTTCAGCCATTCTGGAAATAGTCGCATAGTTGATTCCGGTTCTAGCGTGTATCTTGTCCAGGCTCCGAACCATTATCTTCCCATCCATGCCCATTTCCTTCAGAATCATGATCTCCAGGTCTGAAACCATTACACAATCATTGGACAGGCTCATGAAAACCTCTCAAACTGTTGTCAGACAACAACACTGATGCAGTTTTCGGGCCATTGCCCTACACAGCAACCAAGACAGATTCAACAGTTATATCAGCATTATAAATAACTATAATAATTTATAATATGATAATATTTTTCTCATTCATTAATATCATTAATAAATTAATGTGAAAAAATTGATCATGTTTTTTCTTGCCGGACTTGTGTTCAGATGTTCTGCGCGTCATTCCATCATAGTATAATGTCTTGCAGATTTGCATTTAGTGATCTCCAGTTATATACCAAGTCTCTGACGTTATTAGACATTGCTGGTGGAGAGGAAAAATGCTGCTTGTTTTGGATAGGGTTTATGCGCTGTTCAGTAAAACCATTCGAAGCTGGCTGGATGACCATGTTTCCCGGATGGCTGCTGCGCTGGCTTTTTACACGATATTTTCGTTGGCCCCGTCGCTTTTGATAGGTCTTAGTGTTGCTGAAACCATAGCGGGCAGCTCAGCCGCTCAGGGTGAATTAATTGCGCAGTTGTCCAGACTCGTCGGCGCAGACGAAGCCGAATATGTTTTCAACCTTCTACAAAGCTCCAGAGGCAATTACATTGGATCCGGCATTTCTCTCCTTGGAACTGGCACGGCGCTGATAGCCGCGATGATGGTATTTTCGGAACTGCAAGGTTCTATGAACAGCATATGGCAGGTTCAGCCGGACAGGGGGTCTGGCATACTTCGTTATCTTTATACTCGCGCCATATCGTTTGTTCTAGTCGTGGCGATAGGCGTGCTGCTTCTGGCGTCCATAGTAGCCAGCTCTGTTCTCAGCGGTCTGGAATCGTTACTCGCCGAATACAGGATAGTCGAGCCATGGTTCATTGGCAAACTGAATTCCCTGGTCTCGTTTGCCATTATCCCAATTCTACTGGCGCTTTCCTACAAACTGATTCCTTTGCGACGAGTTGAATGGCAAGATGTATGGTCCGGAGTGATAGTTGTTTCGGTGCTGTTTCTTCTTGGGAAGTCAGTCCTGAGTTATCACTTCAGCCTTTCAGCCTTTAAGACCATCTACGGGGCAGCCGGTTCCCTGGTAATTTTTCTAATGTGGATATATTACCTCGCCCAAATATTCTTTTTTGGAGCCGAAATGACAAAGGTTTACGCCTTGCTGTACGGTTCGAGGCGAGATAGGCCTCTGACAGGCTGACCGTCTCGCGCCCGCTCATTCACAGAATTCTGTTTTGCTAACACAGGTGGTCTTGATCTTTTCAATCAGTTCCCGCATTACAGCGAAAACATTTTCCCTTATGTCTCCTGCAAGCGCCACGAACAGGAGGTCATCTCCTACATGAAAAGTTCCCTCCAGGGCCTCAATCTCAACAGCTACCATGCCGGGTTGGCTCATGGCCCACGATTTTACAGACTCAACCTGCGCTTTATCCACTTTAACACTCAAGGAGTGGACCTTCTTTTCTCCGGTTCTCGAAAAGTCCCTCACAATTCCATTGTGGCATAAAATCATTCCTGCTTTTGAGATATTGGGTGACGATTTTATTTTTTTGACCAGATCTTCCAGGCTTACAGGTTTGCTCGTAGTCATAGAAACTCCTGCATAAATGAAGTTAATATTCTGCTAATATAACATCACAGCGTTCAAAACCAAAACTGTGCTACATTCTGGTAAGTGGTTGCTCCGGCGGCAGTGTTTCGGCCACATCCCCTGGCTGGCATGCGAGCAATTTTTTCCCAATCATTACAGCTAGCTCTACTTTTTGACGTGTCCCACAAAACAAGTTTAAGGCCCAGCGCAATGAAGAATTCCGAAAACTTTTATGAAGACTGTATTGGCCGAGAGAATTCTGTTAATCGGCTAGCGATTAACGAGACAAGCGAATTAGCCAAATTTCAGGCTTTCTACGACCTGGCTGTCGCCATGACTGCCAATCGGACTCTTGACCAAAATCTTAAGCTTGTCGTCACCAAGGCCATGGAACTGCTTGCTGGAGACGCTTCTTATATTGCTCTGCGTGACGATGATGATCGTAGTGTCTACATGCACACGGTTTGCGGCATTCGGACTGAGGCTTTCAAGGACATACGTGTTCCGTACGGTATGGGTGTGGGTGGGAAAATAGCCACTACAGGTCAACCATACATTGTTGAGGATTACTTCCGCGAGACAGAACCCCTTTTACATGACCTGGCGCGAGCAGAGGGACTTGTTTCCGGGGTGGCCGTTCCTATCCAGATAGGAGGCGTAAACCTTGGGGTACTTTACGTGTTCAATAGGACAAAAACGACTTTTACAAACTCACACGTGAACACCTTATCGCTTCTGGGCAATCTGGCTGCGGTGGAGATCACCAGGGACCAGACGCGTTCTCAATTAAGACAGGCCCGAGATGAACTAGAGGACAGGGTGCGTCTGAGAACTGCCCAACTAAATGAAACTAACCGGCAGCTAAAGGTTGAGACGGTTCTGCGCCGGTCTCTGCAGGAAAAGACAGTTGAACTCAAACTGGCCAACATGAGACTTGTTTCGGAAATTTCTGAACGAATAAAAGCCGAAAAGGCTCTGGCCGAGTCAGAAAGCCAATTAAGGCTACTCTCCGCTCAACTGCTGACAGCCCAGGAGGATGAGCGAAAACGCGTAGCACGCGAACTTCATGACGGGATAGGACAATTACTTACCGCAATAAAATTCAGGCTGGAGAACATCCAGAGGAATCCCGATTTCATTCAACCTTCCAATCCGGAAGTTGTGCTGAAACCTATCATCAATGTCATACAGGACTCTATTGAGGAGGTAAGAAGGATATCCATGGCTCTCAGGCCGTCCATTCTGGACGATCTGGGAATCAGCGCCACCATAAACTGGTTTTGCAGGGAATTCCTGTTAACCTATTCGGGTATAACGATGAACAAGGTCATAAAATTCGATGAAAATCTGGTCACAAAGGATCTAAAGACTGTGATTTTCAGGATATTTCAGGAAGCGCTCAACAATGTGGCCAAGCACAGTCGTGCAGACCACGTCAGGGTCGAACTCTCCAGCGACGGTCAAAACATCAGGCTGGCCGTCACAGACAACGGGGTAGGATTGCCGTCTGATATTTCATTTCTCGATAAAGGAGGCATAAGGGGGGTTGGCATGGCAAGCATGAGGGAAAGGGCAGAATCAATGGGTGGCACGCTTGAGGTTCAATCAGTTGCAGGCAAAGGAACGACCATTCATGCCCAATGGCGATTGTTTAATCGTCAATCGGACGACTAATCGCCTATAAGGCCCTTCCTCGCTGCAAAGGCTGTGATAGCCGATACACTATGCAGATTCAGCTTTTTCATGAGGTTTGACCGATGTTTTTCGGCAGTCTTCACGCTAATCCCCATGAAACTGGCTATGTCCTTATTCTTCACTCCCTCAGCAATGAGTTTCAATGTCTCTCGTTCCCTAGACGTTAGAGTGTCATAACTTGACCTAACCTCCTGAACTTTTTTACCAGCCAGGTAACCGCTTATCACAATACCTGATATCGCAGGGCTGAGATATGGCTTACCTTTGAGGACGGTTTTGATCGAGACCAGTAGTTCCTCGAAGGAGGCCTGCTTCAAAACGTATCCATGCGCTCCGGCTTTGAGAGAAGCCGTTATATACTCTTCATCATTGTGGACGGTCAGAACAACTATCTTTGTATCCGGGCTTGTCTTCCTGATCTCTTTTATCGCTTCCAGGCCATGAAGTTTTGGCATCGAAAGGTCCAGAAGCAAAATGTCCGGACAAATTGACGAAACCATTTTTATGGCTTCCTTACCATCTTCCGCCTCTCCTGCAATCTTAAGCTCGCAATCGCTCGAAAGAAGCGCCTTCAGGCCTTCGCGCAGTATTCTGTGATCTTCGGCAATAACCACACTATATTGATGACCGGTCATTGGTTTCCTCTACGGCATCACGAACCTGGAAGCAAAAAATCAGACCTGTATCAGAGGGGCTGCCGACCTGGCAGGTCCCAAGGCACAAAAATACCGTATTCATCCAAATAAAGTAAAGTGTTTGAAGTATTTCAATTTTCTGGCAGATAGCCACAATTGGATGAGTTGGGTCTCGACATCACAGAATTCTTGATTTTCGGTTGAACATTTCTGGCCCCGCATGCTGCCCAAAATGGAATCATCGATATGTTTGATACGCTGATAGTGGAAGACAACTCGGTTTTCAGGAAATCTCTCGCAGAGATGCTGCGCGACCGTTTCCGTGAGATGAGAATTAAGGAGGCGGCTGGAGGGGCTCAGGCCGAATCGATGATCTCCGAACAGGTCCCGGATCTGATTTTCATGGATGTTCGGCTGTCCGACGAGAGTGGCCTGGAACTGACTCAAAGGATCAAGAAAACGAATCACACCACAACCATAATAATTCTCACGAACCATGATCTGGAAGAATACCGAGAGGCGGCTCGACTTTATGGCGCAGACTACTTTATGGCAAAGGGATCTTCCAGCTCGCAGGAAATCATCGATCTGGTTGAGAGCATCCTGTCAAATCAGGCTGGCTTTGACAATGATTCCCTGCCATGAAGTTCCTCAAATACATGCTCCTGAAACTTCACTTATTTTTTCCGGGCATTGTTTAGAGGCAACATAAACTAAAATGTTTCCTCCTCCCTCAGAATCAGCGCTAGTTGCATCTGTGATGGGGCGCCATTGCGAAACAAATACATTATTTTTCGTTGCCAAATACGGTGTTCTACCTATTTAGATTTTTCGCCTCTCAAGGCAATGTGTTGAATGAACATTCCGGTTCTGGAGCATCTCCACCGTATTCTTCACCGGTTAAATTACCTTGACCTCGGCAATCTGGAGAAGGCCCTTGGACATTTTCCTCCAAATAGTAGTGAGCGGCTTTGCCGCCGGTGGTGTTTACGGCCTGATAGCCTTAGGTTTTGTCCTGATTTACAAGGCTACCAGCGTGCTTAACCTCGCCACCGGCGAATTCATGACAATGGGCGCATTCGTGTGCCTTACTCTACTAACACAGGTATCAGCCCCATTCTGGATTGCATTACCGGCCACTCTGCTGTTTGCGGCTATCCTGGGTGTCATTGTGGAGCGCCTGGTTCTAAGACCGCTGATAGGTGAACCAATCATTGCCGTAATAATGGTCACCATAGGCCTGGGTAGCATTCTGAAAGGGATCACGCATCTTGTATGGTCACCGGAATACAGGTCCTTCCCCCAAATATTCCCACCTCAACCTCTTGATCTTGGATTTGCCATAGTGCCTTCGGGGCTTCTTTGGGGTTTCATTTTCGCATTGGTATGCACCGCAGTTTTTACCATCATCTTCAAGTTTACGAGGACCGGCCTGGCCATGAGAGCCACTGCAGCCAACCAGCAGGCGGCTCTGTCGATGGGAATCAGTGTAAAGGGAGTTTTTGCTCTGTCCTGGAGCTTTGCCGCCATAACAGCGGCCGTAGGTGGAATAATAATAGGCAACATAAGCGGAATCAGCATTCATCTTGGTCACATAGGGCTAAAGGTCCTGGCGGTTATCATTC
This sequence comes from uncultured Desulfomonile sp., assembly GCA_937915285.1. GTDB lineage: Bacteria > Desulfobacterota > Desulfomonilia > Desulfomonilales > Desulfomonilaceae > CAITZA01. The sequence continues at coordinate 6,068 of CALDNG010000224.1, forward strand.
TTGGTGGCCTGGACAGCATAATCGGAGCAATTATCGGTGGCTTCATCATCGGAATCCTCGAAAACCTTGCTGGAGTCTATCTTGATTCGATCATGGGCGGAGGGGTCAAGGAGGTTGTTCCCTTTGTGATCCTGGTCATCATAATGATGATTCGACCTTACGGCATGTTTGGAAGGCCCATTATTGAAAGAGTCTAAAATCCCCGGGGAATCATTCTAAAGGACAATCCATGCGATGTGGTGACTTCAAAGAGTCCTACCTGAAAGACGAGACAATTTTCCAGACTTACTGGGTCAAGTTCTGGCTTGCGCTGTTGTTACTGTTTCTTCTTACATTGCCCCTGCACGCCAATGCTTATGTGATGTACGTGGCAAACCTGATCGGTTTCGCAATCATCGGCGCTGTGGGTCTTAATCTGCTGACGGGTTTTACCGGGCAAATATCATTGGGACATGCGGCTTTCATAGGCGTCGGGGGATATACTGCGGCCATACTCGTAACACGTGCAGGCTTGCCTTTCTGGGTAGCAATGCCTTTGGCGGGTTTGACTGCGGCTGCGACGGGAATGGTCATAGGAATACCATCCCTTCGTGTGAAGGGACTTTACCTTGTGATAGCGACGCTGGCCGCACAATTCATCCTGGAATATGTTTTTGTGCACTGGGAGTCCATGACCCACGGTATCAGGGGCATTAACGTTCCTGCGCCGAGCATAGGCGATTTCAGGTTCGACACTGAGCAAAAGTTTTATTATATCACCTTGTTGATGGTTGTTTTAGGGGTAGGCTTCGCCAGGAACCTCGTGCGCACAAAATGGGGCCGTGCTTTTGTGGCAATAAGGGACAGGGATCTGGCAGCCGAGATAATGGGGATCAACCTGTTCCGTTATAAGCTTGTGGCATTTGGCCTGAGTTCCTTTTACGCCGGAATCGCGGGCGCGCTTTGGGTTGGCTTCATAAAGGTGGTTACCCCGGAGCACTTCCCCTTCTCGCTTTCCATCCAGTATCTGGCGATGGTTATAGTTGGAGGATTAGGCAGTGTGCTCGGTTCCATTTTCGGGGCTGTGTTCATGACATTGGTACCCGAGCTTCTCAATGTTCTGACTAGCATTGCCAAATCGTCGCTCCCGGGACTCGAACACGTCTTCCTTCCCATGAAGGATGTGATAT
>CALDNG010000225.1 GCA_937915285.1 uncultured Desulfomonile sp.
GCTGTTTCATATCTCATTCCAGTCTGATGGATAATCGTGATCCATGGGAAGATTTTGACTTGCCAGGTATTTGCCTTCCGGAGTCAGAACATACCTGCCAGCCAAGCCTGCCGCCTTTTCCAGCATCCCTGACTGGCACAGTTTCTCTATCGTCCTGTAGACCTGTCGCTGCTGAACACCTGAGGCAAGACATATTTCCGACACACTTGTCGGTCTGCCTATCTCAAGCATAGCCAGCAAGACATGCTCTTCCGACTCCGGGGCTATCGGATCACCTACGGGCGCAACATATCTCCAGCCAGAGCCCTGATCTTCACCGCTCCATGCCAGGGCATACTTTCGGTCTGAGACATCCCGTCCCGAGATCAGCAGCGTTCCTGCCATTACCTCCCTGTCCGGCTTATCAAAGATCCAGATGGCGTCGGCCGCACCGGTTATTCCTGATGATCCGGAGACCCCATTGAACGGGTCGTCTGATAGGGCCTTGCGTTTGTGATGGATCAGCAGTATGGCGATGTTATTCCTGGCAGCCAGATGGTGAAGCATTCCGACCTCAGCGTAATCCTTGGCGTAGGCGTTGTCCTCGAATCGATTGACGCTCCTGGACCTGATTTTCTGGAATGTATCAATTACAATCAAACGTGGTTTTGTCTGGGAACTGATCCATTCCTGGAGTGATTGAACAGCGTCGGGAAGACTGTCCCAGCTCTGAGCAAAGATTGCATTAGACAGCATGTTCAACGGTTTCATATGGTAAAGTTTTATCATCCTGTCCTGAAAACGCTGGACTGTATCCTCCAGCGCCAGATGAAGGACCTGTCCCTGGTTTGACGGAAAGTGACCAAGGGCATCATTGCCGGTGGCCACTGCCAGACTGAGGCTCTGAGCCAGCCAGCTCTTGCCAACCTTTGGCGCCCCTGCCAGGATAGTCAGACCCTCCGGCAAAAGGTCCTTGATCACCCACTTCACTGCTGGGAGTTTCATTTCGTAGAGCTTGTCACACGAAATTATCTCACGGCGTTTCTTGGTATCTTCGGCAAACGTTTCATACATGACCTGACTGGCCAGCCGCTGGTCTGCGGTTTTGACATTCTGATTGGCCCAGGATGTCATTTTGGCGATCTCACTCTCTGGAAGAGCCGGAACGCATCTAACAGAGTTCTCCCGCATTACAGCCTCATGAAGACGCTTGCCGGTAAAACCCATCTTACGCAGACTGACACAGAGTCTCTTGATCATCTCATGGCGCTGTCCTTCAGGTATCACTGGAATGTCTTTGTCGTTTGAGTCTTCGACAAAGCCGGGCCTTTCGTCAGTCCAGTTAACCTTGAGCCCAAGTTTTTCTATGATCATGTCACGTTCGTATGGGAAGCCCATGTTGTAGAAGTGTATCCGACACAGGAAAGGGTCTTTCTTGAGATGCCAGAAACCCGGGACTCTCATCACCCGACCGAGGTCCTTGCACGCCGGATCAGCGTTGAACTTCTTTATCAGCGCTTTTTGTACAGGTGTAAACTCGCCGAGCGCCACGCTCTTGCATCTCCAGAAGGCCTGGTAACGGCCCGGACTGGATTCGACAATAACATGGGGTTTGATTTCGCAGTTCATGAGAGGCTCGACAGGGGCGCCATCCAGATCCACAAACAGAGATCTGACACGTGTGACATTGGACGAACTCCGACCTGCTCCGTCACAGTAATTCACCACAAAATAAACCCCAGCGCCTCGTCTGTTGTCATTAATGAGCCACTCTGAGCATTCGGAGAGCGACCCGAATTTCCATTTGGGCTCAACATTGAATTCAGGTCGGCTCTTGAAGGTCTGGAAGCATGTCTGGTCAGATCCTCCTATAACCGCCCTGAGAAACCGGCGAGTCTGGCCAAGATCCGGCTCCAGTTCAAACAGTTTTGTTGATTCTGACATTGTTTTCACACTGAATGGGCTATAACTCCCATTCCCCCCACTGGAAGTTGATCGGCATGTTGAGCATTAGTCCGGCATAACCGATCCATGACCCACTCACGCACTTGTCATCAACTTTCCTGAGTTTGCGTTCGGGTGTCAGAAAACAGCTAATCATTATCCGGCCGCCAATTTCTCGCGGCTCACCATTCAGGCAATTCCTGCATGTCATGTTTTCTTTTTTCATTGCAATTCCATTCCTGACTGAGTTTCATATGTGTCAACCTGGTCACCGAAGACTGTCCAGCCCTCGACAGCCTTTCGGCCAAAGAGTTCAATTCTGGGCTTCGGGCTGACTCTTTCAATTATGTCTCTCACAGCGTCCGGCTTTTCACTGTGACGGCCTCTGGCAAGTGACATCCATGACCTCATACTGTGATCCGAGAATGTCAGCTTGCCCCTGACGCCAAGGAGCATTATTTCATGCGATATCCGCCAGTAATTGCCCAATCCCATCTCCGTCTTGCACCATACGAACATGCCCTTGTAGTCGAAGCCCCAGCCATCCATGAGTGTCAGGGCGTTCTTGAGAAACGGGGTAGTTGTCCAGAGGTGGAGATGTGATTTTGGCAGGGCCAGCCTATCTATCGGCAGACTGGCTATCTCATTCATGGTCATTGTCTTATAGTGGTTTGATGCGGCCCCCTTCTTTCGCTTCTTGAGATAGGTCCACGGAGGGTCCATATACAAGGTCCCGAAGGCTTGACGGTAGGCCAACTGGTTAAGTTCCTCAATTGATCGAATCACCTGCATTTTATCGCCATACTGGGGGTGTACAGAGTGATCCCGTTTACCCTAATCTCACTGACGATTGGAGTCACGGAAATGACTTCAACATTTGTCCCTTGTGGCACATGAATGGCGTTACCCTGGAAAACGTCTGCCATTCCCATGGTCATGACCTGATCAGTCATACCGTTTGAGGCCACATAAACCCGTAACAGCGCCATGACTCTCTCAGGAGATGTCCATGCCACAATCGGCTCGGTAAGACGGCATGACGCTGCGGAAACGGCAGAAGTCACTAAAGTGAAGAGCAAAAGACAGACACCCAGGGTCAGACCTGGAGTCATTTTAGCGTTTCGATT
>CALDNG010000226.1 GCA_937915285.1 uncultured Desulfomonile sp.
CCCTGATTTTGACAGCATAGCAGAAGGTAACAAGACTATAGCGCAAAAATTCCTTATGCTTAGCGATGTTGTCATTTTTGTGACATCCCAGGAGAAATATGGAGACCTGATCTGCAGGAGGACGCTTGAGCAGGCCCGTGACTGGGGCAAGAAGATTCTGCTGGTAATGAACAAAGTAACGTCTCAGGCGGCGCTGGAAGAGTATTCCAGCTTCACCGGTTCACTCGGGACGGTTGATCAGCCGATCGTCATACCGAGGCTTACCGGGATGCCCAATCGCATCGACAAACTCACGGATCAACCACAGTTTTCAAGGCTTTTTACTGATATCTCGGGCCAGACAGGCAGCGCCAGAATAAAAAGCCATGAACTTGATTGCCTCAAGTCCAGGACCGTGTCAGATCTGGAAAAACTTCTTCTCAGTATTCAGGGTCAGATTGACCGCATTTCAGAACTCAACAGGAAAATCGATACAATATCAGAAGAGGCTGCGCTGAAGCTCAACAAGGACCTGGATGCGATAGTTTCGCAGGATGTCGAGAAAAGGATGAAATCCAGGCTTCAGTCATTGCTCAGGAAATACGATATTCTTTTTGTTCCCAGATTGATGATCAGAAACGCTTTCAACACTCTTATCGGCTATGTATCGGGTTATCTGTCCTTTAGGGAAAAAAACGAGGCCCCTGTTGATGACAAGGAGATCAGGTTTGAGGATTTCAGTGACATCCAGTCACTGGCCCCGCTTGGGCCTCTGGATCAGTCGGTAACCAACCTGAATCTAGGTGTTGCTCAGATTCTTGCGTCGAGTCCCGTCTATGACGATCTACGCCTTATAGCCCTTAAAGACGTTGACCGACTCAGTTTGAAGACCATAAAAGGTTTGTATGAAGAGGCCTTCCCGGGACTGGAAGAAATTTTAGAAACCGAATTTGAAAAAATACGTCAAGGCTTGACGCGTTATGATGAAATTAAGCTATACGGTTCCTACACACTTTGGGCTGTGCTTTTGATAACATTTGAGATTGTTATAGGCGGGGGGTTGACCTTGCTGGATCTTCTGCTCAATTCGGTAATCGTTCCGTTCATTCCCAAGTGGCTTCTTGACTTGAAGATACTGGATATTCTTAGGGCAATCGCTGAGAAAGTGGATGCGGAACACAGAGCCTGCCTCAGAAATATATTGTTTAAACAGGCGAGATTGTATACAGAATGCTTCGCTTCACTGACACCCGATCAGAAAGCCGTCTCCGAGATTGAACTCCTCAAACTCGGGATATCACATACACGGCCATGATTTTTGCTGTTATCGGATTCAAGCTTAGGGGGTTTCACAAGCTGGTAGATTCTGATGAAACCATTGAGGCAATGGTGTGTCTCTCAAATCATGGTCTTTTGCGTAGACCCGTGTGACAGGCAGTCTCACTCAATAATGAAAGGGGAATCGAATGAATTATGGTCACAAACTAGGCATCGTAACCGGCATGATGCTTGCCGTGGTTTCTATATTTGGTTTACTGGACACAGCTATTGCTATGGAGGGAAAATTGAACCGTTTCACACTTTCTAATGGTCTTGAAGTGTACGTTAAGGAGGATCATGCCAGAAAGGTAGCAGCCTTGCAGTTATGGGTCATGGTTGGCAGCGCCGATGAGGAGCCTTCTGAAAAAGGCATCAGCCATCTACTAGAACACATGGCATTTAAGGGCACAGACAGACGCGATGTTGGCAAGATAGCGGCGGAAGTGGAAGCTTTGGGCGGAGAAATCAACGCTTATACCAGTTGGGACGAGACGGTGTACTACATCACATCTCCTTCAACGGCAGTAAACCAGTCGCTGGACATCCTGACGGATGCAGTCCTCAAGCCGAAAATAGATCAGGGCGAACTTGAAAAGGAAAAACAGGTGGTTCTGGAAGAATTAATGGATTCCGAGGAACGACCTGAGAGAAAGTCGTCCAAGCTTTTGATGAAAACCGTTTATACAAAAAGCCCGTACCAGTATCCGATAATCGGTTTCAAGGATACGGTCGAGAAGATATCGAGGGATGACATAGTATCGTTCAGAAAGAAATGGTACGTTCCTGAAAACATGTTTTTTCTGATCGTTGGTGATGTTGACACTAACCAGGTCTTGTCTGAACTGGAAAAACTGACCCAGGATCTTAAACCGACGGGTTTTTTCAGGCCCCCGAGAGCCTTGGAGCCGGTTCAGAAAGAGATAAGAACCGCGGCTGTCCGCGACAACAACTCCAGGGAAACTCGCCTTAACATGGCCTTTCACATACCAGCCATTAAATCGAACGATGTAAACGCCCTAGACCTTCTTGGAGACATCCTTGGCGCAAGAGACAGTTCCAGGCTTGTCAAGACGCTAAAAAAAGACAAGGCGCTGGTGAATTCAATTTCCGCATACGCCTTGACTCCCAAAGACCCTGGACTGATGGTTGTTTCGGCTACGCTCGATGCCAAGAATATTGAGGTAGTAACACGAACCGTTATGGAGGAGATTTCAAGACTCGCCTCTGAACCGCCCTCTCGTGATGAACTGGAAAGGGCAAAAGTACACATTGAGTCTCAGCACATTTATGCAAGAGAGACGGTGCAGGGCATGTCGCGAAGCATCGGAAGCTTTAGGGCTGACCTGGGCGACGCTTACTACGAAGAAAAGTATCTGACTCTGATTCGCGCAGTGACCCCTGAAGAGATTTCTCAGGCGGCCAAGGACTATCTCTTTGCCCCGAATGTTACGATTACGGCTTTGATACCTGCTGAGGACGCAAAGGATTTTGAAATTGCGTCGCTATCCCCCATAGTGGAGTCTTTTGGCTCCTTGCCATCAACTGCTGCGGCCAACGCTAGCGGACCCGACAAGGCTCATGAGACTACCCTGGCCAACGGCATAAAGGTCGTGTTGCTTCGGGACGACTCCAACCCAGCAGTTTCATTGAGAATAGCCCATCTGGGTGGAAAACGTTATGAAACACGCGAGACAGAAGGGATCATGAACTTCATAGCGCAGATGCTACCCAAGGGCGCTGGTGAAATGGATGAAGTCCAGATATTCAATCAGGTCGAAGACATGGGTGGCCGGCTTGCCGGTTTCTCCGGACAGGACTCATTTGGGCTTTCCGCGACATTCTTTTCCCGTTTCCTCAATGATGGGCTTGAGCTTCTGGCGAAGATTCATAAAGACCCGACCTTCCCTAAAGAAAAGCTTGAGAGGGAGAGGTTATTGATCATCAACAGAATCAAGACCGAACCCGATCGTCCGATCCAGTACGCATTCAGCGAGTTGAACAAAATCCTTTTTAAAAACCATCCCTATGGTTTTAACAAGGAAGGGAACCTCTCCACAGTAGCAGGGTTTAGCTCCGAGGATCTTAAGACGACATATAATCGCTATGCTGTTCCCGCAAATACGGTGATCACGGTAGTTGGGGATATGGACCCTGAAAAAACCCTGAAAAAAATAACCGAGCTTTTTGGTTCAATCCCTGTCAAAAAATTAGAGACACCGACTGTCCCGGTGGAAGAACCGCTCAAAGGAGTGGATGAAAAGAAAATAGTAATCCCGAGGGCCAAAGCCCATATCGCGATAGGTTTCCCGGCAGTTTCGTTCTATGATCCTGACCGATATGCCCTGGAAGTTTTGAATAATCTCCTGTCCGGTCAGGGCGGCCGTCTATTTCTTCAGTTGCGTGATCGTGAATCGCTGGCTTACGTGGTTGCGTCATTCGTGAGACCGGGTGTGGCCCCTGGATTGTTCGGGTTTTATATCGCTTGTGACACATCCAAAATAGACAACGCTGTTGATGGTCTATTCAGGGAGGTTGGAAAAGTAAGGGCAGAAACCTTAACGGATAAAGAGGTCAAAGACTCGATCAATAACCTGGTAGGGAATCATCTCATCAACCTTCAGAGTTCATGGTCACGTTCCGAAAACTCAGCGCTAAACACACTGTACGGCCTGGGTTATGACTATGATGCTGAATACATTAAGAAAATCACCGCAGTCACTCCGCAGGACGTAAAAAGGGTGGCGGAGAAGTATCTGAATCCCAAAAAATGCGCTATTCTCAAAATCCTCCCCGAGGGAGAAGACAAAACCAGTTAACGGGCATGATTTGGTAACAAACCACATGATTTCAGGACGAGGCGCGGTCGGTATATGGCCGCGTCTACTAATTGAGGGTATGCCGATATACGAGAAAGAGGAGATCCTTGCCGACAGGCTTGAGGTGTTTCTTTTCACCGGGGGTCAAATTTGAGTCTGGTGCAAGGTTTGACCAAAGGGATTAAACCCTCGCAGCATGCACGTCTCGAGAAGCTGGCGGCCCGTAAAATTTCTCCTGACCGGATAATTACACAGGAATTCGCCAGGGCTTTGACAGAGCTTTCATTTGAACTCGGACAACAGGTTGGCGTCCTGGTTGACCGCAAGGGTAAAATTTACAAGGTTCTGGTTGGGGACGCCCGGTCTATACTCATTCCAAAATTGAACTCATGGCGGGTTGGAGCCGGTAGGCTTCGCGGTCTGAGGTTCCTGCACACCCATCTGAAAAACGAGCCTTTGAGCCAGGAGGATCTGACCGACCTTTGTTTGTTAAGGTTTGACCTGGTTGCGGCCATTGGCGTGGATTCCCAAGGACTCCCTCAAGACGCCTACATAGCTCATGTCTTGCCACCAAACCCTGAAAGGAAGGTCTACGAGACTCTAGCTCCAATTCCTCCCTCTCAACTGGATACCGATTTCACAGGCTTTGTTCGGGCGCTTGAGGATGAGATAGACAGGTCTGTAAAGTCTGTGGATCTGGACAAATCACGGGAGCGAGCCTACGTGATCGGAAGAACCCAAGGCAGAAGTTGGGAGATTGAGGAAAGCCTGGCAGAGCTGATCGAATTAGCAAAGTCGTCTGGACTGCAGGTTGTCGGAACGGCCACGCAGAAACGGGATTCGGTAGACCCTCATTTTGTGGTGGGAAAGGGAAAGCTGAGGGAAATAGTGGTGGACGCTCTTCAAAAAGGAGCGGGGCTAATGATTTTTGACACCGAACTAACCCCGGCGCAGGTGAAGGCAATCGCAGACTTCACAGAACTGAAAGTCCTGGACCGTTCACAGGTCATTCTCGATATTTTTGCACAGAGGGCAAAGTCTCGTGAGGGAAAACTGCAGGTAGAACTGGCTCAATTGAAATACGCGCTACCAGGGCTAAGGGAAAAGGACGATGCGCTATCCCGGCTGACTGGAGGAATTGGAGGCAGGGGTCCGGGGGAAACAAGGCTGGAAATCGACAGACGCCGCATTCACAGCAGGATAGGGTTCCTTGAAAAGCAGATAGAAAAGATATCCAGAAACAGAGCGCTTCGCCGCGGTTTAAGAAACCGGAGACACATACCGGTCATTTCAATTGTGGGATACACAAACGCCGGAAAATCTACATTGCTCAACAAACTGACCAAATCGAACATCCTTGTAGAGGACAAACTTTTCGCCACTCTGGATCCAACAAGCCGAAGACTGAGATTCCCCAAAGAAACGGAAGTCATTATTACTGACACTGTGGGTTTCATACATGAACTACCAGAAGAGCTTTTCACTGCTTTCTCAGCCACTCTCGACGAACTGAACGACGCGGATGTGCTCCTTCATGTGATTGATTGTTCTAATCCGGCATTTGAAAAGCAACTCAAGTCGGTTGAAAAAATTCTTGAGCGACTTGACCTGACTCAGATACCGCTGATTCGGGTTTTTAACAAGATTGACCTGTGTTCAGAGGAGATTGTTCTGAATATATGCTCATCTTACAATGGGATACCGATCTCGGCCCTTAACTCCAAGACATTCCCTCCTTTGATCCACCGACTCGAGGATGAGGTATTGAAGAGTCTCGTTCAGGACGACGAAACTGACCGTGACCTTACAGTTATAGAAACAAGGTTTATAGATGACCCAAAACAATGAACGTGGAAAGCTTCTCTTGTCTGTCACCCTGCTTACAATGATCTTTGGGGTGACTTCTTTTCTTGCCTTTACCGGTTACCTGAAACCGATAATTGACGATTTGCATTTCATGTTCAGCGGCAAAGAGAACCTGAGAGCCTACATTGAGAGTTTCGGAGCGTTAGCTCCTCTGGCGTTCATTTCCATTCAGGCATTGCAGGTAGTATTTGCGCCTATTCCTGGGGAACTAACAGGCGCTGTGGGTGGATTCATCTTCGGGGTATGGCCTAATGTCATTTATTCCACCATCGGTTTGAGCATCGGTTCATTGCTGGCGTTCCTTGCAGCCAGAATCATCGGACTGCCATTGGTTAAACTTGTAGTGAGCCACAAGAATCTGGAGCGATTCGATTTCCTCACACACAGGAAAGGCATACTTGTGGCCCTGGCCTTTTTTACCATTCCCGGGTTTCCAAAAGATATCCTATCCTACATTCTTGGACTCAGCCCCATGAGTTATCTAACTTTCTTCCTTGTGTCTTCACTCGGTAGGGTACCCGGAACAATAATGCTCAGCTATAGCGGGGCTGCCGTTTACGACGAAAACTGGACTCTGCTGATAACTCTCACCATCGTATGCGCCATCCTTATTTCCCTGTTCTATTTTCTTAGGGAACGTATAGAACTTTGGTTAAAGAGCAGGAAAGACAAGTCATAGTTGGAGATTTGAAAGAAGCGATCATTAAAATAGATATATTCAAGAATATTATTGACCGACTCATTGTTTTTGTTTAACACTTGATCCTGACTTAAATTAATCGCTTTGGTGACAAATTGCTACGTTGGGACAGACGGAGTTTTTTGTATCAGCGAAATTGGGCGTCCCCGAATTGAGAAATCCCAACTTTATGAAATTTATAAAGCTGTTGGAACAGCTAAACAAATCCGGCAAGATTCCGGCCAAGGAGTGCAGGGCCTGCGGGAAAGTGTATTGCGATTTGTATCAATACATTTGGGACACTGAAGCCAAGTCCCAGACAATGGAAGACGCCGGTGGAGTTATGGACAAGGCGTTCACCATGCTTTACAGGAACTGCTCCTGCGGGAATACCCTCGTGCTGACTCTCAC
>CALDNG010000227.1 GCA_937915285.1 uncultured Desulfomonile sp.
GCTTCATGAATTCTTCGCCACGTGCCAGATTGAGATCCTTTGTGCCACGAACAGCTATCGCCTTGACATTCTTGTCTCCCAGCACAGCTCCTCCACCTAGTCTGCTTGCGCTCGAACGACTTTGCTCAATCGACGCGGTGAAGACCCTGTTTTCACCAGCAAGCCCTATTGCGGCCACCTGAGCGCGTGGCTGCCGAACTTCTTCCCTGATTAAATCCTGAGTTTCAAGGGCGCCTTTGCCTTTTAGATGTGTTGCGTCACGTATTTCTACCTTGTCGTTGTGAATCCAGATATAGACCAGCTTGGGGGATTTGTTCCTAAGTACTATCTTGTCATACCCGGCGTATTTCAATTCCGAACCAAAAAAGCCTCCCATCATGGGATAAGCTAAGAGATCAGATTGCGGTGATATAAAAGTGAACAGGGTTCGGTTTGCGCTGTAGGCCGGAGTTCCATTGAGAAGGCCCGAACTGACAATGAGCATGTTTTCCTTGTCAAAAGCCTTTGTTTCAGGGGGAACCCTGTCCCAATGCATCTTAACACTCGTGCCTAATCCACCCAGATGAAGCTCTGTAAGCTTCGGGTCAGAGGCCACCTTTTCCACACTCCCACGGGCTAAATCGATTTCAAGATTATACCCTGTCTCTGCATACCTCATATTTGCCCCCTGTAAATAATTTCGCCCGGATTATCAGCCCAGGCGCAACTCCTGACGTCGCCTTCAACCATTTTGCGCACCAGCCAAATTTTTCAGAATTACCCGCTCACCCTCTTGTGGCTATGTCATGAACGACATAACTCTATACCGAATACCACTTATATAAATTGTCTGTCAAGAGGTTTCTAAACTTATCTGATATTATTTTCTCCTATTTTTTAGACATGTTACTACAGGCTTGCAGGACTGAGCACATATCACTACAGAGAGGATTTATTTAAAATATTTCGGTTTGAACGTTTTGAATGGAACCTATTCCTGATAAAATTTTGTTTGTTGCAAACCGATATGTCAACTTCGACATAATTTATCTTGACATAGATTGCCAGCATTATTAGCATCATGCCATTGTTTAAAGGTTCAACGTCGTAAATCCGATTGCTTTCCGGCAAAGAAACCATTTCTTCCTCACCCTTGTTTTGTTGGGCCTTAGTTGCGCGAAATGCGTGGGAAAAGGGCCTGTCTATTGAAGACTATTGAAATTGGTCACAATCCGTGTTCAGGGACAATTCTCCCAGTCAGAAAGGACTCTGCAGAATGATAAAGAAGCTAATCAATCTTAACGGTATCAGCAGAATGGTTCTTGCGGCCCCCGAGACTTCTCTTGCTGAAGTGATCCGGGAGCAGCTTGGACTCACAGGCACAAAGGTGGGATGCGGCAAAGGCCAGTGCGGAGCCTGTTCTGTGATCATGGACGGCAAACTGGTCAAATCCTGCATGACTAAATTCAGCAGGCTTCAGGACAACTCCAGCGTTGTCACCATAGAAGGTATTGGAACACCGGACAATCTTCATGCGCTTCAACTCTCCTGGGTAGCTCATGGAGGCGCCCAATGCGGATTCTGTTCGCCGGGTTTCATAGTTTCGGCCAAGGCTCTTCTTGACACTAACATCAATCCATCGAGAGAAGAAGTCAGGGATTGGTTCCACAAAAATCGCAACGCCTGTCGCTGTACCGGTTACAAGCCCTTGGTAGATGCCGTGATGGACGCGGCAAAGGTCTTACGTGGTGAAATATCCATGAAAGATCTAGCATTTAAAATACCGGCGGATGGTCGAATATGGGGAACCAACTATCCCAGGCCTACGGCGATAGCCAAGGTTACGGGAATGACAGATTATGGAGCCGACCTCATCACTAAAATGCCAAAGGGAACACTTCATCTTGCCCTTGTTCAGGCAAAGGTTTCTCATGCGAAGATACTCTCCATTGATACTTCGGAAGCTGAGAAGATGCCGGGGGTTGAAAAGGTCATCACTCACCGCGACGTGAAGGGGAAAAACCGTATCACAGGTTTGATCACCTTCCCCACGAACAAGGGTGACGGATGGGATCGACCGATCCTGTGTGACGAGAAGATTTTTCAATTTGGAGACGCTATTGCCATAGTAGCTGCGGACACGGTGGCTAACGCCAGGGCCGCTGCTCAAAAAGTTGTTGTGAATCTGGAACAGTTGCCGGCGTATATGAGCGCGCCTGCTGCAATGGCTGATGACGCAATTGAGATACATCCTGGCACTCCAAATGTTTATTTTGAACAGAAGAGGGTCAAGGGTGAGGATACTGGTCCGCTTATGAAATCAGCCGCTCACGTTGTTGAAGGAGATTATTACCTTCAAAGGCAGCCCCACCTAACAATGGAAACGGATGTTGGGTTTGCTTACTTTGATGAAGAGGACCGTTTGACTATCCACTCCAAGAGTATAGGAATACATCTCCATCATGCGATGATCTGTCCTGGACTTGGGATAGAACCTGAGAAACTCAGACTTGTCCAGAATCCGGCCGGAGGCACTTTTGGTTACAAATTCAGCCCGACCATGGAGGCGCTCGTCGGAGTCGCAGCGATGGCTACCAACAGGCCTGTTGCGCTAAATTATGATTACTTCCAGCATATTACATATACAGGGAAGCGCTCGCCTTTCTTTATTAACCTGAAGTAGATCGGAAGAGCACACGTCTGAACTCCAGTCACGAGTGGATATCT
>CALDNG010000228.1 GCA_937915285.1 uncultured Desulfomonile sp.
AACTGCACCGCGTGAGGATCAAAGTAGGCCGGGACTAGCGAGACGTTATCGGTTTCGAGTTCCCAGTTTCCGCCGAAGAGGTCGTTACCTGTGTCATCGACAGAAGCAGCTACATTCCTGCCGGTGAGGGTTTCGAGTTGGGCCACGAGGTCCAGGCCTTCCTGGGTTGATGCGACATCGCATGCCATGATGTCGATGCGGCCGTCGGTCTGGACGTATGCCCCGACAGCGGACCAGAATCCCTGCAGTGAGGCGTCGGAGGTGATGGTGTTGAAACTTACCGATACATCCTGGGTGAGGCTGAAGGCGCCTGCGCCATTGTCATGGGTAATGAATGCGATGCTGTCCACGGTCTTTCCGTGTAGCGCTGTGTCGATGGCTGACAGAATCGTATCGGTATTGGCGGTAGCGGCGTCATAGGTGATGGTAATGACGTTGTCCTGGACAGCGGCGACCAGATCGGCGCCATCCTTGATGTCGGAAGAGACGACAACGGCGCGCAAGGCGTCGGTGGAAACTGAATCCACTGCGCCAAGGTCGTGGGAGACGAGGACGTTTGCAGCGTCTGCGGTGTAAATGTCGCCTAAAGGATCATGAGAGGTGGCTGCGTCGGCTGCGGCCTGAGTGGGAGCGTTATGGGCCTCGGGTGTGGTGGCCTGTTGCGCTTCCTGCTGGGTTTGAGTGTTTTCAGGATTGTCCGGATTATCCACTGATGTGGCGGGAACTGAGGCGTCGAGCACTATGCGCTCTTCGAGTTGCTCCAGAGTGACTCTGCTGGAGTATGTCCTTGCCTTGATTCCGAACCATCTCTTTTTCATGATGACCCCCGAAACTTGATTTCGTCAGGTGTATGGAGGTTCCTGAAGAGGAACTATTAAACTCCAGTTAATGGGACCATCAAGATGGGGGAGAATAGCTTGAGTCTGAGATTTCCTGTAGGGGACGCCCCGGTCTGATGATACCCTGGGTTAATACAACTAAACGCTTGCGCGCAACAGAAAAACCTGAGTTTTTCCAACCAGCGCCACGCTTAGAATGCATCCATACCACTGGGCTTTATGTCCCGGAGCTTCTAGGTGTGGGGTCAAAGGACGTAGCTTATACTACTACGTTAGAGCCATTATGACGCTGAGTCATAACACGGTCAAGCTTTTTTTTTCGTCCGGTCAAAAAAAATAAAAAATTTTTGTTCCGGACTTTTTCCACCAAGAAAGTTGCTTTTCTATGACAGTTATTTTCCTGTCTGAGTGGCGTTTTTGCTGACGAACATGTCTATGGTCTGGTTGAGCATTTTGACCAGGTCCTGAGCCTGCTCGATAGTCATGTAAATCTGGCGTTCGTAGAGTTCGGTAAGTTGTTGTGAGCCCTTGTTATCACGAGTGGGGACATAGCGCCCGAAATAGAGTGAAATATCACGCGGGCTCATGGCAACCATGGCGCAGTTGCTGTAATAGACACCCATCTGGTTTGACATGAGTCTCTGCATGCCTGAATCGGAAGCGTCGTTGCTGACAGGACTGACACTCGGCACGGACTTGTTCATTAGAAGTAACCTCGCTGCCTATTGAATTTTTACGAGCCTTGTCCCTGCGGCATTAAGCTTTAAAACGTCGTTTCAGGTCAAGTTTTTTTTTGGTGAGGTCTTACTCTCTCTTTAACTTACTATAATGACAACTTTTTGAGGTTCACAGCATTTCCATGCGCCGGAATAACGGCCCTTTTGGCGGCAAGCGTTCCGTCCCCGAAAAACCTGGAAACCGCTCGACACATGCACAATCTTTGTCAGTTGGAATCCAGGACCTTTCCGCTGGACACAAAGGATATACCCTGTCCGGAGCGAGTCCCGGCGGTCACCACCTCGATCACCGGCTCGTTCACTCTCGCGTCGGCCGACCATTTCACCAGAAAGAATGCGCCAAAGCCCCCGGCGGTGTCCGATTCGCCGATGAAATACTGTGTTGATCCCAGAGGCTCAATCTGCAAAGGGGTGGTGATCATATTCCTTAACATTTTACCGGAGGAGTCATAATAGCCGACGTAATCCAGACTGATCGGTTTTAGCATGCTTGTGTTTCGGACGCTGAGGGTAGCGGCGAGCTGGAATTCCTGTCCCTGGGCGCCCACATATATATGGGAATAGACAGGGGCATAGACGGTCTGGCCGGAGGACTTGCGCAGGTGATCCGAGGCTGAAGAGCCCGAGCTTGCAAGAAGGATGACAAAAAAAGCGGCCAATGACGAAAGTGTGGACAAACCTTTTGTTCCGGACATCGATCGCCCCCTTCGGAATGGTCCGAGTGTTTGACTTCTTTAATGAGTATATCAAACAATTGCCTTCATTGAGTGATTCGGGATAGAATTATTTGCAGCGGCCCCTGAAATCGTTTCAAAATCTCCTGCCGCGCCTGAGAGGTCTGAAAAATGTCTGCGCAGGAAACGATCAAACGCAAGCTCACTGCCGTATTACATGCGGATGTGAAGGGCTACAGCAGGCTGATGAGCGCGGATGAGGCGTCAACCGTCCGGACGCTGACGGCCTATCGCAAGGACCTTTACCGTCTGACTGAAGCACACCGAGGCAGGGTGGTTGATACTGCGGGGGATGGCTTCCTGCTTGAGTTCGCCAGCGTGGTCGATGCCCTGAACTGCGCCGTCGAGTTACAGAAGACACTCCGTGAGAAGAACCTGGAACTGCCGGAAGACCGTCGGCTTGAGTTCCGGATAGGCATAAACATCGGGGATGTCATAGACCAGGACGGCCTGCTTTTCGGCAGTGGGGTGAACATAGCGGCGAGGCTCGAAGGGCTGGCGGACCCCGGTGGAGTATGCGTCTCAGGTGAGGCATATGACCAGTTGAAGGGCAAGGTTGAGATGGATTTCGTCTCAATGGGCTCTCACAGCGTGAAGAACATCCCTGAACCGGTAAGGGTCTACAAGGTTTATCCGGAGGGGGCCCCGAAGGCGTCTCAAGACCCGGTCAGTAACGTGGGCAAGAAGTCCTCCTTCAGGCATCTGATCATATCGCTGCTCGGTCTGGCTGTAGGTGCGGTTTCAGTTCTTTTCGTGGTGTGGTTCCATGCCGGCGCCCCCAAACCCGTCACATCCCCCGCGACCTCGAAACCCGTAGCGGAAGTCACGGTTGAAACACCTTCCCAACCCTCGGTCGCTGTGCTGCCGTTCGTAAATATGAGCGGTGACCCCGAACAGGATTACCTTGGCGACGGGATAACAGAAGAGATAATAACGAGCCTGGCCAAGATACCGGATTTATTCGTCATAGCGCGTAACTCGACATTTACTTACAAGGGCAGGCCGGTCAACATACCAGAGGTCGGCAAGTCGCTTGGCGTGCGTTATGTCCTGGAGGGCAGTGTCAAGAAATCACAGGACAAAATCCGTGTGACAGCCCAGTTGATAGATTCAAAAACAGGGGGTCACATCTGGGCGGAGCGCTATGACACTGACTTCAAGAACGTATTCGATCTTGAGGATGATATAACCCGCAAGATCACATCCGCGCTACAGGTCAAGCTTGCAGTCGGGACATCCGACTCGATTGAGACGGACAGGAAGCTGGAAACCGACCCGGATGTCTTTGAGAACGTGATGCGCGCCTCGCATATGATGTCGGGAGAGGGCAAGGAATCGAACAAGCGCGCCCGCAAGCTCTTCGAGCAGGCGCTTGAATCCAACCCCAAATCATCAAGGGCCCTGGCAGGTCTGGCGAGGACTTACCTGTCTGATTTACAGTCCGGCTGGAGCGCAGCGCGCAAGGACGACCTTGAGAAGGCTGAACGCTATGTACGCCAGGCGCTGGAACTTAACCCCACATCCGATACTGCGTTGCTAACGCTTAGCAGGGTATATGTCGCAAAACGCGATTACGAAGGGGCGCTTGAGACTGCCCAGAAAGCGCTGGCTGTCAACCCTAACAACGCGGATGCTCTCGCTTTCATAGGCAGGACCCTGACATTCCAGGGCAAACCTGAGGAGGCGATAGAAAAGGTGAAGAAGGCCATACGCCTGAACCCCATGGCGCCGTCATGGTATTACGATTCGATCGGACTGGCCTACATAGGCGTGGGAAAATACGATGAAGCGCTGTCCGATTTCACCAGGGCAAAGGAACTCAACCAGCGGGATATCTTCGCCAATATCGGGTTGATAGCGTCCCTGAGCCTCACTGGCCAGACAAACAGGGCCAAGAATGCGCTCGACGATTTTCTTATTTCCCATCCGAAATTTGCTGTGGACGAAATACCCAGACGTCTGCCTTACAGGAACAAGGCGGACCTTGACCGGATAATGAAGGCCCTAGAGTCTGCGGGCATCAGGGATTCAAGGTAGGTGGGTTGACCTGCTAGGTCCTTGTGAATTCAAAGCCGAGCCGGTTGAGGTATGTCCACGCCACCCGCGCGGTAAACCTCACGTTCCGGAGTTCCTCCATACCGGCCTCGAAATCGAATTCAGTCAGGACTGGGTTCTGCTCCATGAGCTTCATCTTCAGTAGTTCCGCCACCTCTGGCGAACTCAGGTCAGCAGGTGAGATGAGAAATTCTATTTCAACGATATCCCCCGGATTGAGGAACAATGAGTTGAGCATGTCAAAATATTCTATGCCCAGGCCGCTCATGCTGACATCCAGCAGGTCGGCCACGCAATCCCCGTCGGGTGATATGATGCGCAGCGCATTGGGCACCCTCATCACAAAACGGGGATAGCTTCGTTTTTCCTCGTAATTATTAAAACCGTCCATCTGATGAACCCTCAATCCGGTGGTTATCGTAACGCGTGATCTTTTCAGGCCGATTCAAGGGCATCCTTCATGGCAGCCAGAAGAAGTGTCACATTCTCCAGGCGGCTGTTGAATCCCATAAGTCCGATTCTCCATACCTTACCAGCGAGAGGCCCGAAGGCGCCTGCTATCTCTATGTTGTAGTTCTGCAGGAGATAGACACAAACGGCCTTGGCGTCGATTCCGTCGGGGACACATGCGGTGGTCAGGCTGACCAGCCTGTTTTCATGATCCACAAGACAGTCGATACCAAGGTCCTTGAGGCCATCCCAAAGTATTTCAGCGTTTCGGGCATGCCTGTCCCATCGTTTCTCGAGGCCTTCTTCCGCTATGAGCGCCAGGGCCTCACGAAGGGCATAGTTCATGTTGATGGGCGCTGTGTGATGATAAGTCCTCTCCTTGCCCCAGTACTTGCCTACCATGGTCATGTCAAGATACCAATTCGGGACGGGGGTTTTGCGGCTGTTGATTTTCTCCCAGGCGCGCGGCCCTATGGTGAGGGGTGATATGCCGGGTGGGCAGCTAATACATTTCTGGCTGCCGCTATACGCAAGATCGACATGCCAGCGGTCAAGAAAAACAGGCGCTCCTCCCAGGCTCGTGACTGTGTCAAGTAGGAGTAGTGTGCCGAATTCACGGCAAATCTTGCCGATATTATCCATGGGCTGCAATGCGCCGGTGGAAGTCTCGGCATGGATAAGGCCGAGTATTGCCGGTTTGTGTATGTCTAGCGCCTCTGCTATTTCAGCGTCGTCAAACACTTCTCCCCAGGGCCTTTCAATACGACGGACATCGGCGCCGTAGCGTGAAGCCATGTCGCACAGCCTCTCGCCGAAATATCCATTACATCCGATCAACACCACATCACCGGGTTCCACGCAGTTGGCCATGGTGGCTTCCATGGCTGCGCTGCCCGTCCCACTGACCGGTATTGTGAACGGGTTGTCCGTCTGCCAAACGTACCTGAGTAATTCCTGGTTCTCGTTCATTAGTTCAACGAAAGTGGGGTCGAGGTGTCCGACCTCGTTCATGGCCATGGCCAGGCTGACCCTGGGATGGTAGTTTGAGGGGCCAGGCCCCAGAAGTATCCTCGGTGGCATGTCCAGACGGCCCAGATCTAAGCGATGTGTGTCATCTGCGGGTGGAAACCGGAAATCCATTTTTATTCACCTTCATTTAATTAATTCTGTATCATTTCCAAAAGTTGCGAGAAGCGTGATAGCCTCGCCTGTTACCGCCATGAAACCGTTGGCGTGTTTCTGCCGGGTATTCTCCTGAAGCGGTATTTTGGGTATCCTATCATAAGGGCGCCGAAACTCTGATGACCCGGCGGCAGTTCAAGGGCATCCTTCATTGGCTGATAGATCGTGGCGGCCGCGTTGAAATACCCTGCCCAGCAAGTACCGACTCCAAGCGACGACGCATAAAGCTCCATGTAAGTGAGGGCTATGGTACAGGCCGCCTGAGCGGGCATGAGATCGGCCGGGGCGTGAGCCACCACGAGGTTGGGGGCGCCCCTGAATATCCTGTCCTTACCGCGTTCCCAGGCCGCTATTACAAGGTCAAAATGCATCATTCGGGCCACCTGCGGCGCGTTCTTGACCATGAAACGCATCCAGTCTACCGTCACGTCGCCAAGCCTGACGAGTTCTTCACGATTCTCATAGACCCTCCAGCTGACCGGCTGGGAGTTATGCCCAGAAGGGGCGTATCGAGCCAAATCTATGAGCCTCTCAATTACCTCGCGCTCCACAGGCTTCTCCCTGTAAGAACGAATTGAGCGCCGGGATTTCATCAACAGCTCCAACGCCTCAGCAGAGGGTAAATCGCTCTGGTTAATTTCCCGGCAGTCCTGAGGCTTGAGGAAATCGAGGGAGAGGGCGCCGTGAGGACACACCGCAACGCAGTGTCCGCATTTGATGCAGAGTTCCTGAGCGCCGTTTATCGGAGACGGCGCTGAATCCGGTGTTTTCATCTCAATGATACATGCCGGACATTCGGAAACACATATTCCATCTTTTTTGCATTTGGATTCATCTACTGTAAATAACGCCATATTCTAGAACTCCTGAAACTTCTTGATATCATATTTCAGCCTCCAGCAACAGTTTTACGAGATTTGCCGAAGAATACTGTCCTGCCGTCATCGCGTCGAAAACACTCTCCTGGCCAAAAAGCCGGTTAACTATGGACTTTGTGTCCATGCCACTGGATGCCAATGATTTGGCTAGTTGCGCCAGTTCCTGGTATCTCGACACAAAACCTGACAGAGCCTTGCGCCCGTCCCTGCGGATGGTCCTCAGGGAGGTCAGCAGAGTGAACTCCCCTGAGTGCATGGACATCAGGTTTTTCATTGATCTTATCATGTCGGTCACATCCGTTTCCGGACCTGCGACCCACAATTCGCGCCCGATGAAGAGATCGCCGGAGAAGACCCACCCACGGGTACGCTCGACCAGTGAAATATGGCCAGGGCAATGCCCCGGGGTATCGACCACTTCCAGTTTGTAATTTTCCGTTTCCAGAAAATCCGGACAACGCCCTGCGCTTGAGCCTAAAGGTTTTCCCCATGCCTGTTCACGGTAACGGGGCAGGCCCGGAGGGTTTCCAATGAAATCCAGCGACCACTGATGAGCCAGTATCTCGACATTACGACGCTCCTGCAGAAGCCCGTTTGCGCCTATGTGGTCCTCATGGTAATGCGTGTTGACAACCCTGCTTATTTGCCTTGAGTCAAGAAAGTCCATCAATTCGACAGAGGTATGCATGCAACCACTGTCAATAAGCAGATCGTCCACAAGGTAGGCTGAAACCCAGAACAACGGCTCACCTTTGACCTCACGGCTCATTCTGATCTGCGTAATTCCATCGAATTCACTAATTTCTATCA
Organism: uncultured Desulfomonile sp.; assembly: GCA_937915285.1. GTDB lineage: Bacteria > Desulfobacterota > Desulfomonilia > Desulfomonilales > Desulfomonilaceae > CAITZA01. The sequence goes on from CALDNG010000228.1 coordinate 7,686, forward strand.
TTGAGAACAGGACCTGTAGTCAGTTAGCATATTGTCTGATGAACAGTTACAGGCTCATCATGGGGTAAGCCGAATACGGCTGGCATTACACCCAACCTTTTAATTTATACAGAAAACGGATAAAATGTCGAGATTCTGTTTTACGGGCAGTAGCATGATCAGGGGCCGGGCGTTTTGAATGGCGGGTTTGGCCGGATTCGCATAGGGTGATTGTTTTTCCAGAGATGTTAACTAAATGGAAATACTAATAATATTATTGCTCATAGTCGTTAATGGTATGTTCGCCATGGCCGAGATTGCCGTGGTTTCATCACGCAAGACCAGGCTTCGGCAGAAAGCGGACGCAGGTAGCAAGCGTGCCAGGATAGCCTTGAAACTTGCCGATGACCCGGGGAATTTTCTGTCTACCATACAGGTCGGCATAACATCTATAGGGATACTCAACGGCGCATTCGGTGAGACGGCGATAGCGGTGAGGCTTGCCGATTTCTTTGCCGGGATACCGTGGATAGCGCCTTATTCAAAGGCGTTATCGGTTTTTGTGATGGTGATGGGGGTAACCTATTTCACCGTTGTGGTTGGCGAGTTGGTTCCAAAGCGAATTGCGCTGCACAGGCCTGAAGCGATAGCGATCCTGGTCGCGCGTCCGATGCGCCTACTGGCGAGATTGACACATCCACTGGTGCGCTTCTTCAGCATATCCAGCGATATCATTCTCAGGATTATGGGCTCAAAATACCCTAATGATCCGCCAATTTCCGAAGAGGAGATTCGAGTCCTCATGAAGCAGGGCGCGGATGCCGGGATTTTCGAGAAAACGGAACGCGATTTTGTCGAGAACATTTTCAAGATGGATGACGTGCGTATCGTCACGATCATGACCCCGCGCAAGGATATTGTTTACTGGGAGATTGAGGATTCAACGGAGGCCAACATAAAAAAGGTGATTGAGAGTCCTCATGATGTCATGCCGGTCTGCGAGGGTGGGCTTGATCATACCCGGGGTATGCTGCAGGCCAAGGATCTGCTTGCGGAGAGGCGCCTGTCAACAATGGAAGACCTGAAACCGGTTTTAAAGCCGATACTCTATGTTCCGGAATCGATTTCACCGATGAGGCCCCTCGAAAATTTCAAGAACGCCAAGAACAGCATAGCCCTGGTGGTAGATGAATATGGCTCAGTCCAGGGCTTGGTCACCCTTTACGATGTGCTTGAAGGTTTCGTGGGTGACATCCCTTGGCTTCAATCGGCCTCGGAACCCGACGCAGTCCGGCGTGATGACGGATCATGGCTTATAGACGGCGGCTATGGCGTAGAGAAGTTCAAGGACCTTTTTCATCTCAGCCATATTCCCGGTGAGGAGGACAATGCCTTCCACACCATGGCCGGGCTGGTGATGTCCCAGGTGGGAAGGGTGCCTGCGGCCGCAGACTGCTTCGAATGGAACGGGTTCAAAATTGAAGTCCTGGACATGGACGGTAACCGGATAGACAAGATTCTGGTAACCAGGCTGGATGAACAGGGTTGATCCGTGTTGATCCAGATATACTGCAGGTAGGGAAATATCATAAAACTTTTGCGGAATTCGCGCATCAATATTAAAAGTAAATTAAAGACGTTAATGAAGATAAAGATTAATACTGTCAATGATATAAGGAGACTAATGTTATGGGAAAGCTCAAGAATGGAGACAAGGCCCCTCAATTCGATCTTTTGGACCAGAATGGCAAAAGTGTGAAACTTTCCGACTACATCGGCAGGAAGACGCTGATATATTTTTATCCCAAGGCTGACACGTCGGGTTGCACTAAACAGGCCTGCAGTGTTCGTGACGCTGAGCCTGACCTTAGCTCAGCGGGTGTTGCGGCAATAGGCATAAGCCCGGACAAGCCTGAGAAGCAGAAGAAATTTGATGACAAGTACGAATTGGGTTTTCCGCTTCTCTCGGACGCTGACCATGCTGTTGCTGAGGCTTACGGGGCCTGGGGTGAGAAGAAGATGTACGGCAAAACCTACGAGGGTGTGGTTCGGTCTTCTTTCCTGGTTGATGAAAAAGGGGTCATAATTGGGGCGTGGTACAAGGTGAGCCCGGCGGATACGGTTCCAAATGCGCAGAAGGCCTTGGCCTGATCGTTTTCAAGAAATATTCAGGCGCAGGGTATGGATTCAATCATCGAGCTGGAACCCGGAGCTGGCGCAAATTGAGCCACCAAGCCATGACTAGCGTGCCGACCATTCCGGAACCGGGAAAACGTATGGTTTGGTGGCTACATTCTTGGGCCATACAGTCTCAAGGACACCCTTTTGCCATTGGACCAGATATGTAGGCAGAGCATTCTGCTGTTTCTTTTTGCCATATGACACAAATTTGACAGGCCCGAAGGGGGTCATCATGTCTGTGTAGACGAGGGCTTCCCGCACTGCGGTCGTCGATATATCCGACGCTCTCCTCAAGGCGTCCGCCATGACATAGATGGATGCGTAAGCCTCGGCGCCATGATACACAGTAGTGGCTCCGAACCTTTTCTCGTATT
>CALDNG010000229.1 GCA_937915285.1 uncultured Desulfomonile sp.
GCTTAGAATCAGTTTCTCAATCTTTTCACTCTCAGTGAGTTTTTTCTGGGCTGATTTCTTATGCGGACCCGATGAACTCGCAGGTTGCCTGATTTCATCTTCCGAGATCCAGGGGATTGATTCAAAGACGAGCAAGCTGTTCTTGGCTACTAGTTGATTCTCAGTTTTGGCTGCGGAACGGGTAAATTTGAGGAAATCAGCCGATGGGATCATGGTTATGACCCTGTCTTGTCCGAACGGCCTGTCTTCGGCGTCAAGCAGGGCTGAAAAGGGTAAGTACCATAGAGAGCGATCCGGTATTATAAAAATGACGTTTTTTTCTGGTGGAGGCGCTGGAAGCCTTCCGAGTAATGACCGATAGACGCGCCGACAAGGTTCTTTCCATGCATGTCCCATAAATGACGCTTCACTTCCGATCATGAATTCCCGAAGTCGTTCCTGCAGAAGGAATATTCCTTTTTCCAGCTCGTGCCGATTGAACGGGATCTGGAAATAAGTGTTCTCATCGTTGGTCAGCATGCCTACCAACATTCTGTCCGAGAACAAGTTGAAATCCATCACCAATTCGTTTGGCGCAATGTATTCCCTCCTGATTTCAGCTAGCGAAATGGGTAAGCTCTTACGTAAAAACGAATACTTGGGTGATTTTTTCTGAATTAACTGTCTGATGTCGATAAGGTTTGTCTTAATGGACTCTTCTGCTTTCCTGTTGGAGGCAGACTGAAAGGATTTCTGGATTTCATTAAGTTCGATCAGTAAATCAGATTCCTGTTTCAGGAGTTCTGGAGGCACATCGTAAGGCTCAATGGCTCCGGCCTTTTTCAGGGTGAGGTTCCGTCTGGCAAGCCTCCTCTTTTCCATCAGGTGAAAAATGAGCCCGGTGTCTTCTTCCCTGATTTCAGAATTTAGAGGTCCAAGGACTCGAATAACCATCTCCTCGAATACGGGATAACGAACCTCCAACTCCCTCAGTGAAGGGCTACCGTACGGAAGGTCATCAAGGATGGATTCAAAATTGTCTATTGCATTCCTGTATTCCAGGATAGAGTTCTCTTTTTCGCCGCCGAGGTAAAGTTTACGCGCCTGTTTTACCTGTCTGTCGAACTTTTCGAGTTGGCCTACCGGTTGTTCAGAAGGCTCTGTTGACTGTGGGTCGCTATCCCGGAACAGCCACTTGTATTTTCTCCTGGAATCTTCCTTAGTGACTGGATCACCCGATTTTCCACCGTCTGTAAACCCAGCCGGTTTTTCTTCCTCTCCAGCGCCACGCATGAGTGGATGGATGTCAGCGTCCCTGTCATCCGATACCATTTCACTTGCACCGACCAGGGTGAGACATCCAGTAAACACTGTGAGTATCATTAGCATGAACAGGATGGTCGGGAACATCGTCCGGGCGGAACATTGTTTCCGGATGGGAGATTGAAAAAAGTTTCTAATTTTCATGGCCGGCCCTCATGAAGTTATCTTGTCCAGCAGGTGGATGAACGGCTTTGTCATTTTTCGCTGGCATCCTCTCTGCCCGCGTTAACCCACCAGTCGTCGTCCTTCTCCTTGAACCACCATCCCGAGAAATCAGTATTTAAAATGCTCCTTGCCAGCCTTCTGCCATCGTCGGTGCGTAACCTCTTGACCGCCGCCGAAATCCATTCACTGGCGTATCTGTTACCCAGGTCACCTAGTTCCTTGAGTTCCAGAATCATTTCAAGCTGATCAGCGTCATTGGCGTAGAGCGACTCAACTGTGCGCCTCTCATTGAACTCGCGAGTCAAGTTTCTGATTTCCTCCCCAAAAGGCAACCCGGCCGTCATGTCATTTACTGCGGATTCCTCGTCGGCAGTGACGTATCTCTTGTTGACATAGTTCAAGTCTCCGGTTCGAGCCTCCACCAGGTCATGAAACAGACACATGAGCGCAACCCGATCAGTTGAGATAGCGCCATTCATCTTGGCCAGTGTATATCCAATGACTGCGCATCTGAGGCTATGCTCCGCAACCGTCTCACCGCCTGAACCGAGGAATTGAAATCCCGAACGAGGGGTCCTTTTGAGCATTCCAACTTCAAACAGGAAATCAGCTATCGGTTTGAGTTCCAACTCTTTCACCTTCTCAAAGATTCTCAGAATTCGCCGTATGTAGCATGATCGGCTGCAGTTATCAAGAAACTCTTGATTTAAGCTCCCGGTCGCCCAGCTCAGAAAGCTCTTAAAAGTTTAAATTTTTCGCGATTCTGGTATAGGTGTTTGGGCAGGTTGAGGCTGTGTTGCGAAGTGTGGTAACCATACCGGTGCTGTATACTGCTTGAGATCAGGAATAGGAAAAACAGCCGCCAGAGACCGGGAGCCTTTAACTGAATTTGGCCTTCAATTGAAACAAGATCAGATTGTTAATGAGACTGGTTGAAACTTCATGCGACATTTGTAAGTCTGATGACAGGACTGTCCTGTTTGTTAAGGAGGGGTTCGCCCACGTTCGCTGCCAACGGTGTGGACTTGTCTATGTTACCCCGAGGTTGATAGATCATCTGGATGGTCAGATCCTTTCAGGAACGGCCGAGATGGGTGACGAATCCATCAGTGCCTCGCAGAAGAAGAGGCTGGCAAAAGAGTTAAACCGACTCGGAAAATTCAGGCGCACCAATCAGATTCTGGAGATTGGCCCTGGCAAGGGCTGGTTTCTGGAACAGGCGCAAAATATGGGGTGGGAAACCTGGGCCGTGGAGGTAAACGCCAAAGCGATTGCCCGGCTGCATTCCTCAGGAATTAAGCACGTCCTGGATCAGCCTGCCGAATCATTTAATGCGCCTGCCGGAATTTTTGACATTGTCAGGATTTGGGACGTTATTGAACACCTTCAGTCACCCCGGCGAGCCTTAAATCTGGCCTTCCAGTCTCTGAGAGAAGGTGGGATCATAAGATTGTCCACCACCAATTTCGCCTCCCTTTCGAGAATGATAAACGGTCCGGAATGGGTCTATCTTAACGGGGCCGACCATATCGTTCTTTTTGAGCCAGAGACTATTGCCAGACTTCTTGAAGACTTGGGCTTCTCAACAGTGGAGATAAAAACAAGATCATTCAACCTCCGGAAGAAACTGTATCACCCGGAAAGAGAAATGACTGGAACACCCTATGTGCTCAAACCGTTCCGAAAACTCATTGATGAATTGATCCGATTCTCCAGGTATGGACATCAGATGATCGTGGAAGCAATTAAATAATCATAGAAAACGACCATTTCAGAGGTGTTTAAGGGTGGGTTCCCTGGATTCCCGATCTGCGCTGGTTCCAGACGCCGAATCACGTTTAATCGGAAATAAATATTGGATTTTTTTTAGGGTTATGTGATAAACTAAAACTTTTGACACGTGATACACAGCGCTTTTCCCTTTAATCCGCCAGGAATTGGATCGGATAGAAAAAACACAAGCTTGGGGTGACAGTCAAAAATGTTTACCGGGTCTGAAGAACTAGGAGCTACTCCGGCGCTCCGTGCGCGAATCCTCGTTGAAGCGCTGCCGTACATACGAAATTTTCGTGGCAAAAGGGTTCTGATAAAGTACGGTGGTAGCGCAATGTTAAACCAGGATCTCAAGCGCGATTTCGCTGAGGATATTGCGCTGCTAGGTTTCATTGGAGTGAAGCCAATTATTGTTCACGGCGGAGGTCCCCAAATTGGTGAACTGCTGAAAAAAATTGGCAAAGAGAGCCGATTCGTCAAGGGGTTACGTGTCACTGACGAGGAGACCATGGATGTGGTTGAGATGGTTTTGGTAGCCAAAGTGAACAAGGATGTAGTGTCATTGATAAATTTCTATGGCGGCAAGGCTGTCGGCTTGTCCGGACGCGACGGTAAGCTGATAAGGGCGAAGAAGGCCCAACCTGCAAGACTTGCAGGAACCGATGAGGATCTCGGGCTCGTGGGCGATGTAGAGAGAATCAACCCTGGGGTTATTTCAGCGCTGGAGGATCAGGGTTTCATTCCTGTTGTGGCCCCAGTCGGCGCAGGGCCTCAGGAAAAGCCTTACAACATAAACGCTGATACGGCTGCAGGAGCCTTGGCTGCGGCGTTGTCTGCCGAAAAGTTTATTCTTTTGACGGACGTCCAAGGCGTGATCGACAAGGAAAATGAACTGGTATCCAGTCTGACAGAAGAGCAGGCTGAAGCAATGATCAGGAACGGCGAAATATCCGGCGGAATGATTCCAAAGGTCAGGTCCTGTCTCAATGCCATTAGGGGAGGGGTTCCAAAGGCTCATATCATTGACGGACGTGTCCCACATGCTCTGTTGTTGGAAATACTCACGGATGAAGGCATCGGCACGGAAATAGTCCGCGACAAGGCCCCCGGATTGTGAAATCAGATTCATTGAATTCGTTTTCACTGAAATGAGTAATACTGGCAGCGACTAAAAAGAATGGCGTTTCAGAAAAAAGTCCTTAATGATTGACCACTTGCCAAGCCGGGCTTGGTTGCTGCAGTAGTCGTATAATTGTCGATATGGTATGGCCTGGGAATTGGCGGAAGGCCGACAGAATTTTCAATTACTGCCAACAAGAATTGACAAACTATTAACAATAAAGATCAGGAGAAAGCTATGTCGGAATCAAAAGAGTTTATTTCCCTCAATCAGGAATGTGTTTTTAATACTTATGGACGTTTACCAATAATGCTTGTTGAGGGCAACGGAGTCCGGGTTACCGACAGTTGTGGAAAATCATATCTCGATTTCGTTGCCGGTATAGCGGCATGTCCTTTGGGGCATGGCCATCAGGGGCTTGCGGAAGCGATTTACAAGCAGGCGAAAAAACTCATTCATGTCTCCAATCTGTTCCATATTCAGCCACAAATCGAATTGGCCAGAATTCTGACCGGTAATTCATTTGCGGACAAGGTGTTTTTCTGTAATTCCGGGGCTGAGGCTAATGAAGGAGCTATCAAGCTTGCCAGGAAATTCTTCCACGATCGCGGAGAAAAGAACCGGTATCACGTGATAACGATGGAGAACTCATTTCATGGCAGAACCCTGGCCACTTTGGCGGCGACAGGCCAAACGAAATACCGGCTGGGCTTTGAACCCGCTGTGGAAGGATTCTCGCATGTTCCATTCGGGGATTTGAACGCTTTAAGTCAAGCTATGAATCCATCTGTTGCAGCGGTGCTGATTGAGCCGATTCAGGGTGAGGGTGGAGTCCGAATGCCTCCTGAGGGATACCTTCAGGAAGTGAGGGCTATATGTGACCAGGCTGGGGCGCTTCTAATGTTTGATGAAGTCCAGACAGGAATGGGGCGAACCGGCAAACTCTTTGCCTATGAAAATTTTGGAATAACACCGGATGTGATGACACTGGCAAAGGGTATAGCAGGTGGTTTTCCAATGGGGGCATTGTTGGCAACTGATAGGGTAGCCAGTTCTTTCAGCCCGGGAAACCACGCTTCCACTTTTGGCGGTAATCCACTGGCATGCGCCGCAGGATTATTCGTCATTCAGGAAATCCTTTCTGACGGATTCTTGTCCCATGTTCTTGAAATAGGAGATTACCTGACTTCAAAACTCGTCTAACTCAAGCTACGGCATACCCTGATAAAGGAAATACGAGGCCTGGGCCTTATTCAAGGGATAGAATTGTCAATTCCTGGCGGTGACATAGTTACGATGATAAGGGAGATGGGGGTATTAATTAATTGCACCTCAGACAACGTGTTGAGATTTATTCCGCCTCTTGTAGTGACCAAAACGGAAATTGACGAGATGATCACGAAACTGGATAGCGCCCTTGACAAGGCAGGAGGCTGTTACTCATGAAAAAGACAAGACATTTTCTCAGCCTTGCTGATTATTCCTGCGACGAAATCATACAACTCATAGATCGTGCAGAAGAACTCAAAAAAGGTCTCAAAACAGGTCCGTCCCCGAGACCCCTTGAAGGAAAGAGTGTAGGCATAATCTTTGAAAAACCCTCCACAAGGACCAGGGTTTCATTTCATGTGGGTGTCCTTCAGTTAGGCGGTCACGCGATTCTCATGAATTCGAGGGATATTCAACTTGATCGTGGAGAGCCTGTCAGAGACACAGCCCGTGTATTGTCCAGGTACCTGGACGCGATTGTGATAAGAACCTTTGGGCATGAGAACCTCGAAGAATTCGCAGAGTGGTCAACCATCCCTATAATCAACGGACTTTCGGATCTGTTGCACCCTTGCCAGATTTTGAGCGATCTGTTGACCGCTCGGGAGGCCGGCCTTGATATTTTTACAATGAACGCCGCCTGGATAGGCGATGGTAACAACGTGGCGAATTCCTGGATAAACGCTGCCAGAAAAATTGGCTTCACGCTCAAACTGGCTTGTCCGCATGGCTATGATCCGGCCATTCCGCTGGATTCAAACAACCTCCTCCTGGTAAGGGACCCTCTGGAGGCTGCAACAGGGGCCAACCTCATATCGACCGACGTCTGGTCTTCAATGGGTCAGGAGTCAGAGTCATTGATTCGGAGTCAACACTTCAAGGGTTATCAGCTGAACAGTGAGGTGATGTCCAGGGCGGCTGATCCCTGTTATGTTCTACATTGTCTGCCGGCTCACCGTGGAGAAGAAATCACCGAAGACGTATTGGAGTCACCCCAGTCCCTGGTGTGGGAACAGGCCGAGAACCGTTTACATGTTCAGAAAGCCATCCTGGAATTTTTGATTGGCTGATCACTGAGTTTAACGGTCTACTGGGTGTGATGCCGTAAATGGTCTGGAGTCGGATAAAGGGTAATAGAGAAATTGACGGGGCTAGCCGTTCCAGCCCCACCAAATACTTGATGTCAATCAGGGCAATTCAAATCCGGTGTATGGAATAACCGGCCTGATGAGCCTGAGGAGGATAAATTGGGTAACAAAGGTATCAACAAGATAGTGCTGGCATATTCGGGAGGTCTGGACACATCCGTAATACTCAGATGGCTCATAGACAAATATGAATGTCCGGTGGTAGCTTTTGCGGCAGATCTGGGACAGGGCGAGGAGTTGGAGCCACTGAATGAAAAAGCAAAGGCCACCGGCGCCGAGTCTCTGACAATTCGCGACTTGAGGGAGGAGTTTGTCAGGGATTTTGTATTTCCAATGTTCAGGGCTAACGCTGTTTATGAGGGTTCGTATCTTCTGGGAACATCAATAGCCAGGCCATGCATAGCCAAGGCTCAGATGGAACTGGCAAAACAGGTGAACGCGGACGCTGTCAGTCATGGCGCCACAGGCAAGGGGAATGACCAGGTGCGTTTTGAACTGACATACCTCACGATGAATCCTGACATAAAAATAATTGCTCCCTGGCGAACATGGGACATGAAATCACGTTCAGACCTGATAGATTACGCCAAGAAACGCGGGATTCCAGTGACTTCAACGGCGGCTAAACCTTACAGCATGGATCGTAACATCCTTCATCTTAGTTTTGAGGGTGGCATTCTGGAGGACCCATGGTCTGAACCGCCCGAGGAAATGTTTATATTGACCGTTGACCCTGCAAAAGCGCCCGATAAAAAGACCGAGATAGTAATAAGTTTTGTGAATGGAGACCCAGTATCCATTGATGGCGAGAAAATGTCTCCTGCCACATTGTTGTCAAGGTTGAACATCATAGCTGGAGAAAACGGAATCGGCAGGGTAGACCTGGTCGAAAACCGTTATGTTGGCATGAAAAGTCGCGGTGTTTACGAGACACCCGGAGGGACTGTCATCCATGCAGCCAGACGGGCGCTAGAGTCCATCACTCTCGACAGGGAGGTTCTCCGTTTGAAGGAAGAGTGGATCCCAAGGTACGCTTCCCTCGTCTACAACGGTTACTGGTTCTCACCCGAACGCCTCATGTTGCAGGGTCCGATTGATGAAGCGGCTAAGGCGGTTAACGGTGAGGTTAGACTCAAACTTTACAAGGGGTCGCTAACCGTGACAGGACGGCGCTCGGATAATTCCCTGTATGATTGCAGGTTTGCAACCTTTGAAGAAGATCAGGTGTATTCCCAGGCCGATGCCGAGGGTTTCATAAAACTCAATGCCCTAAGGCTTAGAATTGGCGCCATGATCAGCAACAATACCTGTTTCCCTAACAAGTTCTAGAACAATTTTATCGGAGTGCTACATGTTTGGTGAAGACAAGCCGGAAACTTCCAAAAAAAATACGTGCTCGGAAGGGATCAGGAAGGGACGCTTCAATGCAGGAATGGACCCGTTCTTCGCCAAATTTAACGCTTCGATATCTTTCGATAAAAGGCTTTTTGTTGAGGATGTTGAAGGAAGCCTCGCGCATGTCACAATGCTTGGCAGAATGAACATTATCCCTGAGGCTGACGCTGAGAAAATAAGACGGGGTTTGTTTGAAATACTGGAGGAATTCAAGTCAGGAAATTTTGAGTTCAGGGAAGAACTCGAAGATGTTCACATAAATATTGAGGAAGCTCTCAGGAAGAAGATTGGCGCCGTAGCAGGCAAACTACATACGGCTAGAAGCAGAAATGATCAGATAGCCCTTGACCTGAGACTCTACTTGAAAAAGAAAACCGTCCTTGTTATGGGGACGTTTTCCGATTTGATGTCAGCTATTCTGGATCAGGCCGCCGCGTCCGTAGACGTCATTATGCCAGGCTACACTCACTTGCAAAGGGCGCAACCTGTGAGGCTCTCCCATCATCTGCTGGCATATTTTCAAATGTTCAAAAGGGATTTTGAACGGTTCAGGGATGCTCTGGACAGGATTGATGAGATGCCACTGGGTTCGGCTGCCCTGGCTGGTTCAACCTACAACACCGATCCAGTTATGGTAGCAGAACTTTTGGGTTTTTCCAGAATTAGCGCTAATTCCATGGATGCCGTTTCTGACAGGGATTTTGCCGCTGAATTTGTTTTCAATTCGGCCTTGACCATGACTCATTTATCCAGATTCTCAGAGGAGTTGATTGTCTGGTCATCCTCAGAGTTTAAGTTCTGTGAACTTCCAGACTCATACTGTTCGGGTTCCAGCATAATGCCTCAAAAAAAGAATCCTGACGCCTGCGAACTTATAAGGGGGAAGACAGGCAGGGTTTACGGGGACTTAACGGCCCTGCTCACTACCCTGAAGGGTCTGCCTCTCACATATAACAAGGACTTGCAGGAGGACAAGGAGCCAGTTTTTGACGCAATTGACACCCTGCTCGGATGTCTCAACATGATGGCGTCGATGATTGATCAGACTGTTTTTCATGGTCCCAGAATGCTTGACGCCGCCTCGGAGCCGTATCTAGCTGCGACCGACATTGCTGATGATCTGGTTAGGTCCGGCATACCGTTCAGGGATGCTCATGCACGAGTCGGCGAATTGATCCGTAATTCCGAACATCAAGACATGGCGTTACAGGATGTCAGACTTCCTTCACCGGAAGAGATGGTCGAAGCCAGAAGGCAGCCAGGCGCAACAGCTAAAGCCAGCGTTCTGAATCAGATAACGAATGGCAGGGCTTTTCTGTCGGGTGTTATCAATCTGGTAAGTTCATTATCTCCAGAAAAGGCAACAGAGAGGACTAGTTGAAGTCTACAGGGTTAATAATTTGGCCCTTAATATTATTAACAAGTCTTACCGGGTGTGGTTACAAGACGAACCCGAGGCCGGCAACGGCCACCATGCCAGGAGAGATCATTCTCGTGAACGCATACGCATACCCCGATAGAATAACGCTGAAATGGAGTGTTCCGGCCTTTAACAGTGATGGCTCTCCATTTCAGGACGTTTCAGGGTTCAAGATTCTGAGGGCTTCGACATCGGTTTCTGATGACTGTGAGAAATGCGGAGAAAAGAAGGATCTCTTTGCAAACATAGACTTTCAGACTCCTACAAACGCTGTAATCAAGGATGGCGAGGTATCCTATAACGACAGGACGGTAAAATTCGGAAACGTATATTACTATGGTGTCAGCGCATATAACCTCAAAGGCCGTGAGGCCAGGCCGAGTCCGGATGTGAAAGTAATCTTTGATGAGGTCCCTGAAGCGCCGGTGTCCGTAAACGCCGAGATGGAAGGGGATAGCGTCAGGTTGTCCTGGTCGGCTCCTTCAGGGGACTCTCGAAATATAGCCTACAGGATTTATCGTGGAACTTCACCGGATGTGGAAACAATGAAACCGGTCGGTGGTTCAGGAACAGGTGAAAAATCATTTGTGGACAAAAATGTGGAACGTTCCAATAATTATTTTTACGTGGTCCGCTCCGCTCGTATGAATCAGGGTGTATCGATAGAATCCAGCCCGTCAAATGTGGTAAACGTAAATATCCCTGCAGTGACCTGGGGCGCGCCTGAAAACGTCAACACAGCATCTGCAAGGGACGGAATAAGAATTTACTGGAACCCGGTAAGGATTGAAAATGATGAAACCAGGTATAATGTGTATAGGTCGGAGCAAGGAGGAATGTTCGACAGAATAAACACCGAGCCATTGAAAAATGCCTGGTTTGTGGACGATAAGGTCACTAGTGGACGTTCCTATCGCTACGCAGTGACAGCCTTTCCCAAGGATAAACCCCAGGAAGAATCGAACCGGTCAGGTTCTGAATCTGTAAAATATAATCCGTGAGCGTAAAATCAAATGCATTTTTTTGAGTACAAGAATGATCAGCTTTATTGCGAAAACGTCCCTATTGCTTCAATTGCTGAACAGTTAGGGACGCCCGTCTTTGTCTATAGCCGCGAGACACTGGAGAGACATTTTAGGGTTTTTGAAGAGCCCTTCCAAAAGGTTGACCACCTGATCTGCTATTCCATGAAGGCTTGCTCCAATATCGGGATACTCAGGTTGTTTGCGAATCTCGGTAGTGGCGTGGATATTGTCTCTGGTGGTGAACTGTACAGGGCCATTAAGGCAGGTATTGATCCTCACAAAATAGTTTATTCAGGAGTTGGGAAAAGGGAATCGGAAATAGACGAAGCCCTCGAGGCTGACATCCTCATGTTCAATGTAGAATCCGAGGGTGAACTTGAAACGATAAATCAAAGGGCTATAATGAGAAACCAGAAAGCTCGCATAGCCCTGAGAGTTAATCCGGACGTAGATCCAAAAACGCATCCATACATATCCACCGGACTCAAAACTAACAAATTTGGAATAGACATTTCTAAAGCGTTGAATCTCTACAAACAAGCTAAGACCCTTAAAGGTGTTGAGCCTGTTGGAATCGACTGTCACATCGGAAGCCAGTTGACAGAGTTGTCGCCTTTCAGGGAGACGGTCAGCATTCTTAGAGAGCTATTGAAAACCCTGAGGCAGGAAGGAATCGACATCAAGTATCTTGATGTTGGTGGAGGCTTGGGCATTCCCTATGATCAGGAGACACCACCACCACCATCAGCTTACGGTTCAGCGATTCTTGAGGCTCTCTCAGAAATGGATGTCAAGATCATACTTGAACCCGGACGTGTCATTGTTGGAAACGCAGGCCTCATGGTGACTCAGGTTTTGTACCTAAAACAGTCAGACGAAAAGAACTTCGTGATTGTAGACGCCGCAATGAATGATCTGGTGAGGCCGAGTCTTTACAAAGCCCATCACACGATAGTCCCGGTAAGAAAACCTAAAGAACGGATCAAGGCAGAGATGATGGTGGCCGATATCGTGGGTCCGATCTGTGAGTCAGGGGACTTCATCGCCCGATCAAGAGAAATAGACTGCCCAAAAGTGGGTGATTATCTTGCAGTAATGAGTGCGGGCGCATATGGTTTTTCGATGTCCTCTAATTACAACTCAAGAACCCGGGCATGCGAAGTCCTGGTCTCGGGAGACAAGTTCGATATAATACGCAAAAGAGAGAGTTACGAAGATTTAACTCGCGGAGAGCAAATCCCCGAGGAAATTATTTCATAGAAGGAGTCACAATGTTTTCAGGAGCCTACACCGCCGTAGTCACGCCGTTTAAAGATGGGTTGGTAGATGAAGCGGGATTGAAGAGATTGATCAGATTTGGTGTCGACGGAGGCGTTTCGGGTTTTGTTCCCTGTGGAACTACGGGTGAGTCTCCGACGCTTTCCCATGAAGAGCACAACCGGGTAGTAGAGATTACGGTCAAAGAGCTGGCCGGCCAGGTGAAAGTCATAGCGGGCGCTGGATCTAACAGTACAGAAGAGGCTATCAATCTTACCAGGCATGCCAAGCAGGTTGGAGCCGACGCAGTCCTTCTTGTTTCGCCATACTACAACAAACCTACACAGGAAGGACTTTACAGACATTTTAAAGCTATTGCCGAAGCTGTCGATATTCCTGTGATTCTCTACAACATACAAGGCCGCACCGCTGTAAACATTGAAAATTCGACAGTGGAAAAGCTTTCCAGGATCCCCAACATTGTGGGTGTCAAGGAGGCCTCGGGATCTATTCTTCAAATGAGTGAGGTTATTCGCCTGTGTGGCCCGTCCTTTGATGTTTTGGCCGGTGATGACCAGATGACTTTCCCTATGATGGCCATGGGAGGGGTAGGAGTTATCTCGGTAATTACAAACCTCATTCCGGACAGGATGTCAGCCCTGGTTAACCACATGCTAAAAGGAGAAATTGATCAGGCTCGGAAAATACATTTTGAAATATTTGAATTATGCCAGGCTGCATTCATTGAGACAAATCCTATACCGGTCAAGGCTGCGCTGGGTTTGATGGGAAAGATTACTCCTGAATTCAGACTGCCTTTGTGTGAGCCATCAGCGGCAAATCTTGAAAAACTAAGGAACGTTCTTGAAAAATACGGGCTAATTTAATCGAGGAGTTTTTTAATGAAAATAGCTGTAAGCGGCGCTGCCGGCAGGATGGGGCGGCGAATCACGGCCCTCGCGAGTGAAAATCCCGATGTGGAGATATCAGCAGCGCTTGAGGTTAGTTCGAACCCTCTAATGGGGCAGGATGTTGGGGCTGTGGCCGGTATCGGTGACATCGGTGTAAATATTTCCGATGACATTGAAAAGGCAATTGCCGAATCAGATGCGCTAATCGACTTCTCTTCACCCGAAGCAACACTTGATCATCTCAGAGCAGTTACTAAAGCCGGAAAAGCTATAGTGATAGGAACAACCGGTTTGAACGAAGATCAGAAGCGGGAGGTGGGTGAACTTGCCAGAAAAACAAGGTGTCTGATGGCTCTGAATATGAGTCTGGGGGTAAACCTACTGTTTTTAACCGTGGAGAACGTAGCAGTTGCATTG
>CALDNG010000230.1 GCA_937915285.1 uncultured Desulfomonile sp.
TTCTCACCCTGGTTCCTGCAGGGGTTGACGGTTTCCTGCGAATGAGTGAGGTGATGGGACTTGATATAAATTCGGACATTGTGGCGCTGACAGCCTGTCAGACCGGCCTTGGCAAACAGATAAACGGAGAGGGCACGATGGGCATGGGGCGGGCCTTCCAGTACGCCGGGGCAAAGTCTGCCCTCATTTCACTCTGGAGTGTCTCGGAAAGGGCTTCCGTCAAGCTGGTTGAAAACTTCTTTCAGAACCTCAGGACAGGTTTGTCCAGACGCGAAGCATTGAAAAAGGCGAGGGAAAACATTAGGTCAGAAGGATTCGATCACCCATTCTACTGGGCAGCTTTCATTCTGTTTGGGGAGACCTCCTGAAGATGATTCAGGCCCCCTGCGTCCCGTTCGCAGCGCCCAGCAGGGAACCACTGGACATTGTGAAACCACTGTCGTCCGATGTGGCTTCCGCCTTGGAAGTTCCAAGGAATAAAAAAGCCAGCCCCGCCTGAAAAGCCTTGCCTATGAATTTTATGCGGTCCATTTTTATTCACCCCATCGCAATCAAGGCGCCAGCTAGATTCTCGCCTGACACAAAACGCCAAAACTCTGGATCAATCCGCCACGCGTGTCAAGAAGTTCTGTTGTCAATCATTCAAACACCCTTTAATTTGCCCCTTTCAGGCCATCCATATTAGAAACTGACCGATAATGAGCCACCAACAACAAGGATACTCTGGTCAAACGTAAAACCTGCGTCGTTGTGAACATAAATAGTTGATGGATTGGAAGTTACTCCTCTTGATACCGTGTTGGTCAGATTCATGGATGTTTTTCCGTAAACGCTGGAGAACTTGACGAAAGCGCCGGCCTGACCCCACCACGAAACCGGTATTGCCACTTCGGCAAGAGCCTCCAGAAAGTATCCGGACATGAATTCGTTTGATGATTTAACACCGTTGCCACGCCAACCATCTTGAAGGTGGCTTGAATCAGTAACCACCTCACGGTAGAGGAAAGAGCCTGGCAGGGCCGGGAATCCTATGGCGCCGGCCCTTATTGTATAGGCGTTGGCCAGTGTACGCTCTATACGGGCGCCGAGGTAGGGAATGTATCCACCGAAACTGAAATTCGTCCCGGCCAGTGAAAGCTCATTAAAAACCAGACTGTTGGGGAACGGGTCTTTATACTCCATGAAGTTTATCATGAAGGACTGGTAACGGAAGCCGAACACGGCTATTATTGATGAGTAAACATCATAAGTTATAGCCACTTGGGCGTTCCATAACTGGCTGCTTGTGCGCCAGTTCCTTCCCGCTGAGCCTGAAGCAAGGTTGTAACGCTCCTCTGAATCGCTATTCGAGGGGAAAAGGTATCCAGCGCCCACATCTAGACCCAACAGGCCTGAAGTTTTCACCGGAACAAACAGTTCAGTCCATATTCCCTGTGTGTTCAGGGTCTGCTTTAGGGCCTGGATTCCGAATACATTTCCTCCGGCCACATCAAATGATAAACATGTGGGTTTGTTTGAAGACAAATAACCGACGTATACGATGGGCTGAGCGCAGATAGTCGGGACAGGCTTGTAAATGGGCATAAGTTGCTGTGGAAAGGCCTGACCCGAAGAAATAATTATAGTGATTATTGTCACAAGGGATTGGAATAGTTTCATGGGGTATTTTTTCACGGGATACACTCCGATTAAAGGACACCAGCCTGAAACTCGTTCGAAAACACGGTCGAACAACAAGCTCAAATGTAAAGAAACAACTGGTTCCATCGCAAAGCTATTGCCTCATAAATTATTGAAAGAAGATTGGTTTTATCGGTTTCTATCTTTCCGATACCAGTCATGCCGACCATTACGGACTGGGGAGCTTGCCGGAATTTTCCTTTAACCCTGCATACATTTCCGTGCCTCGGCGTTACCTCAGCGTTTGGAGCGACTTCCGAAACCTCCAGCTTGAAGCTTTTGAGCGGGTCGTTGTTCAAATAGACATCGAGAGTCTGTTTGGGTCTTACCAGAGCAGCCCTGTAATCAGGTACCAGGACTTCAACAGCCATTGCGTTTGGATCAGCAATCTCACAGAACGGCTCACCAGCGTTCATTCGCTTGCCGGCCAGGCTTTCGATATCCTTCGTCATAATGATGCCTGACTGGGGCGCTTTTATAGTAAGGAACTGTGATTGCCATTTGAAAAACTTAAGTTCCTCGATTTTTTTGAGTCTTTCCAGTTCGGCTATTCTCCGCTCCCCGAGTTTGGCAGGTGTTTTGTCGGCTTCTCTGGTTAAACGATCAATCTGTTTGGCCATTATCTCGATTTCACGTTCGGTTTTGGCGATCTTGAGATAGATTTCTTTAGGGTCTAAAACGGCCAGGACATCCGCCTGTCCAACCACATCCCCTTCCTTGACCAAAACCTTTTCAATCAAACCCTCCATTTTACAGAAGGCGAAATTTCTCTCCCAGGGAACCACGGTGGCCTCACCGCCTACCGTATGGTTTATCGGAAACAGAAGCAGAAGGGCCAATGCGATGAATGCGCAAACCGCCCCTGCTATCCAGAATCGCCTATCGACAAGCCCCAGGCGTTTGAAAACAGTCTGGTCCGGATGGAATAATCGGCTAACCGAAGGCTTTTGATCGAGTATCCACCTTTCGAGTAAAGTGGGCGCCATGATGGGGGCTGCTTCAGTAAGAGCAGCTACAGCAAGCCTATGGGGAATCCGGTCTCCAAAGAATTCGCAAACCACATGGGCCACCGGACTGGCTGTATCCATCAGGGGAATACACAGAAAATAACTTGAACCCGAAAAATCGGTGTATTGTTTAATGGCATCCCGGACAGTGTTAGAAATCCCGTGACCGCTGAAATCGCACTCTTCTCCCTCGCATGACAATAAAAGACCTTTATCTAGCGATCTTAAGCCTGTGGCCAGATCGTTCATTGGAGAAAAAGATTCCGACTTGTTTGATAGCGCTGGCTGATGATTTATTGCCAAGACCCTGGAAGGCCCACCAAGGTGAAAAACCAGAAAGCACCGGTCAAACTCAATGAATGCCCTGAGGTCATTGACCAGAAACAAACATAACCCGTTAAAGTCCTTTTGCGCCGAAGCCCTCTTCAGCATCTCAAACCCCAGGGACTGACACTTCTC